>NZ_VWWC01000132.1:0-19618 GCF_011753175.1 Burkholderia sp. Cy-637
GGCCTGGGCTCTTCCGATCCCGGCGCGGCCTGGTCGCTCGATCCGGCCGAACGCTGGGCGCTCTGGAACGCGGACTGGCGCACGGCCGTCGGCGAGCGGCGCGGCCTGACGCTGGCCGACGGCACGCGCGTGATGCTGAATACCGACAGCGCGATCGACGTGCGCTTCGATGCACACGAGCGCCGCATCGTCCTGCTGCGCGGCGAAATCATGGTGAGCAGCGGCCACGAACCGCGCACGCCGGCCCGGCCGCTGGTGGTGGTGGCCGCGCCGGGCGAGCTGAGGCCGCTCGGCACGCGTTTCGCGGTGCGCCTGGACGGCGCGCGCGTGACGGTCGGCGTGTTCGAGGGCGCGGTGCGCGCGCAGCCGTTTGCGGCCGGCGCCGGGGCACGCGTGATCGCGGCCGGCCAGCAGGCCGGGATGGCGCGCGATGCCGTGGATGTCCCGCATCCGCTTGTCCCTTACGCGGGCGCCTGGATCGACGGCACGCTGGTTGCCACGCGGCTGCGCCTCGCCGACCTGCTCGCCGAGCTGGCGCGCTACCGCCGCGGATATCTGTATTGCGATGACGCCGTGGCCGAGCTGCGCGTGTCGGGTACCTATCCGCTCGACGATACGGACCGCGTGCTCGATACGCTGCGCGCGACGCTGCCGATCGAGGTCGAGCACTTCACCCGCTACTGGGCGCGCGTGGTGCCGGCCAGGGGCTGAGCCGCGCATCGAGGCACGGCCCGGCGGCGGCCTTGAAAAATTTTTTCCAGAAGACTGAGCTGTTTGGCGCGACTCGCGTGACAGGGAAAGGAAAGCCCGCTTCCGCTCATCGTTTCCCGATTCATCGATCATGCAACCGACCCGTTTCATCCGGCCGCCGCGGCCGTTCTCCCTCGTTTCCCGCTCCACCGCCGTGCCGGCTCCGCTCGCGCCGAGCCGCATCGCGGCGCGGCTGGCGGCCGTCCTGCTGCTTTCGGCGCTGCTGCCGCCCGCGGCAATGGCCGCCGATGCCGCCACCGCGCTGCCCGATCAGGCCGCCGCCAGCGATCGCGCACCGGCCATGCGCCGCTACGCGATTCCGGCCGGCTCGCTCGAGGCGGCGCTGAACCGGTTCGGCCGCGAGGCCGGCATCCTGCTGGCCTATCCGGCCGCCCAGGTGGCGGGCCTGCAAAGCCCGGGGCTGAACGGCAGTTTCGAGGTGCCGCAAGCGCTCGATCGGCTGCTGGCCGGCAGCGGCCTGGCCGCGCGGCGCCAGCCGGGCGGCGGCTACACGCTGGTTCGCGCTGCCCCGGGCGCTGCCGCTGCCACTGCCGCCGCGCCGGATGCGACGATCGCGCTGGCGCCGATTCAGGTCAGGAATCGTGCCGTGAAAGCCGACAGCTACCGCCCCTCGCGCGAGGCGGGCGTGACGCGCTCGGATGCCTCGCTGCTCGACACGGCACAGGCTGTCAATATCGTGCCGGCCCAGGTGCTGCGCGACCAGAAACCGCGCAACCTCGACGACGCGCTCGGCAACATCAGCGGCATCACCCAGGGCAACACGCTGGCCGGCACGCAGGACGCGATCATGAAGCGCGGCTTCGGTGACAACCGCGACGGCTCGATCATGCGCAACGGCATGCCGGTGATCCAGGGCCGCGCGCTGAACGCCACCGCCGACAGCGTCGAGGTGCTGAAGGGGCCGACCTCGCTGCTGTACGGGATCATGGACCCGGGCGGCGTGATCAACGTGATCGGCAAGGCGCCGCGGCTCACGCGCTCGAACAGCGTCTCGGTGAGCGGCGAAACCTATGGCCACGGCAAGAACGGCGGCGACGTCACGCTCGACCTGAGCGGCCCGATCGGCGACTCGAAGCTCGCCTACCGGCTGATCGTCGATCATTCGGACGAGCCCTATTGGCGCAACTTCGGTACCAGCCGCGAGACGCTGGTGTCGCCGCAGCTGGCCTGGTATGGTCGCGACACGCAGGTGGTGCTGTCCTACGAGCATCGCGACTTCCTCTATCCCTTCGATCGCGGCACCGCGCTCGACCCGCGCACCAACCAGCCGCTGGCGATTCCCGCGCGCGAGCGGCTCGACGAGCCCTGGAACAACATGGTCGGCGCCTCCAACCTGTTCCAGTTGCAGGCCGACCACCAGTTCAACGCCGACTGGAACGTCCACCTCGGCTACAGCTACAACCGCGAGACCTACGATGCGAACCAGGTGCGCATCACCGGCGTGAACACCGCCCGTGGCACGCTCTCGCGCAGCGACGACGCGACCCACGGCGCGGACAGCCGCGACAGCTACGGCATCGCCTACGTGAACGGCAAGCTGCGCCTGGCCGGCCTGCGGCACGACCTGCAGTTCGGGGTCGACAGCGAATACCGTCTCATCTACCGACGGGACCTGCTGCGCCAGGCCGTATCGATACCGTTCAGCTACCTGAACCCGGTATACGGGTTGATCTCGCCCTCGGCGACGGTGTCGCCACCCGACAGTGACCAGACCGACAAGCTGCACGCGCTCGGCCTGTTCGCGCAGGATACGGTGCACCTCGGCGACAAGTGGCTGGTCACCGGCGGCGTGCGCTTCATGCGCTACAGCCAGGTGGCGGGCAAGGGCCGGCCCTTCGTGGCGAACACCAATCTCGACGGCACCAAGTGGCTGCCGCGCGTGGGGGTGGTCTACAAGGCGACCAACTGGTTCTCGCTGTACGGCAACTATTCGCAGTCGCTCAAGCCCACCTCGTCGATCGCGGCGCTGGCATCGGGCTATATCATCGACGGCGCCACGCCGCCCGAGCAGGCCACCGCCTATGAGGTGGGCGCCAAGCTCGACATGCCCTCGGGCATGACCGGCACGCTCGCGCTGTTCGACATCGACAAGAAGAACGTGCTGGTCTCGCAGTTCAACGACGTGACCAAGCTGACCGACTGGCGCACCTCGGGACGCGCGCGCTCGCGCGGCATCGAACTCGACATGACGGGCCGCATCGGCGCGCACTGGAACCTGATCGCCAGCTACGCCTACATCGACGCGAAGACCACCGAGGATCCGCTCTATACCGGCAACCGGCTGTGGAACGTGGCGCGCAATACCGCCTCGCTGGGCGCGGTCTACGACGTCGGCACGCTGTTCGGCGGCGACGACCTGCGCATCGGCGGCTCGGCGCGTTACATCGGCTCGCGGCCCGGCGATTCCGCCAACAGCTTCACGCTGCCGTCCTATGTGCTGGCCGATGCGTTCGCGAGCTACGACACGAAGATCGGCAAGCAGAACCTGAGCTTGCAGTTGAACGTCAAGAACCTGTTCAACCGCACCTATTACCCGTCGAGCGCGAATCGATACTTCGTCGCGATCGGCGACGCGCGGCAAGTGCTGCTGACCAGCACGCTGCAATTCTGAGCGGAGCCCGAACATGAGCGATGCAGTCGACAGGCAGGATACCGAATCGAATACGAAGGGCCCGGCGCCGCGCGCGGCGCGGCGGCGCTGGCTTGGTGCGGCGGCAGCCCTGATGGCAGGCGCGGCGACGCGGGCCGCCGCCGTCGATTCCGCCGGCGCCTCGCCGCTGCCGGGCGCCGCGTCGGCGAGCGCGACGCGCGTCGTGATGCTGGTGCAGTTGAGCGGCCCGAACCTCGCGGTGGATCGCCAGATCGCCGCCCATCTGGGCGAGCGCGGCTACACGGTGCGCCTGGTCGACCAGGACGCGCCCGTCTCGGCGGCCGACGATGCCGAGCTGGTGCTGATTTCCTCGACCGTCTCGGCCAAGAACGTGCGGCCCGGCTGGCGCCAGCTCGCCAGGCCGTTGCTGACCTGGGAGAACGATTTCCTCGACGACCTGGCGATGACCGGCAAGCGGCACGACGTCGATTTCGGCGAGACCGGCAAGGAGCGTTATCTGTGGATCGTCAACGCGCCGCATCCGATCGCGGCCGGGCTGCCGGCCGGCACCGCCGACGTCTACCGCAAGCAGGCGGCGATGAGCTGGGGCCGGCCCGGGCTCGGCGCGGCGACCATCGCGACCGTCTACGGCCAGCCCGAGAAGGCCGCGCTGTTCGCCTACGAGCGCGGCGCCACGATGGACTACGAGTCGCTCGCGCCGGCCCGGCGCGTGATGTGCTTCCTCGACAACGACACCTTCCCGAACCTCTCGCCGGCCGGCATCGCGTTGTTCGACGCGGCGCTCGACTGGGCCGCGGGGCGCCGCTGAACCGGGTGCCCGAATGAAAAACGCGCGCCGGCACGCTCGGTGCCGGCGCGCGTCGAAGCAGCGTGCCGAGTGGCGAAACCGATCGCCTCAGGCGCCCGGCTTGCGCAGCGTCACGCGCTGGATGTCCTTCACGATCACCAGGTAGCAGAGCACGGTGACCAGCGCATTCAGGCCGACGAACACCAGCGCGCCGTTGAACGAGCCGCTCGCGCCCACCAGGTAGCCGATCACGATCGGCGTGACGATCCCGGCGGCGTTGCCGAACATGTTGAAGAGGCTGCCCGACAGGCCGATCGCCTCCTTCGGCGCGGTATCCGCCACCACCGCCCAGCCCAGCGAGCCGATCCCCTTGCCGAAGAAGGACACGGCCATCAGGCCGATCACCAGCGCCGCGCTGTCCACGTAGTTGCAGCCGATGATGGCCATCGACAGCAGCATGCCGCCGATGATCGGGATCTTGCGCGCCATCGTCAGCGACACGCCGCGCTTGATCATGCCGTCCGACAGCATGCCGCCCAGCACGCCGCCGAGGAAGCCGCAGATCGCCGGCAGCGAGGCCAGCACGCCGGCCTTCAGGATCGACATGCCGCGCGCCTGCACCAGGTAGATCGGGAACCAGGTCAGGAAGAAATAGGTGAGCACGTTGATGCAGTACTGGCCGATATAGACGCCGATCAGCATCCGGTTGCCGAGCATCTGGCGCACGTAGAACCAGCCGGCCAGGCGCTCGGGCGCGCCGGCCGAGGCGTTGCGGCCGTGCGTCTCGATCACGCCGCCGCCCTGCTCGATATGCTCGCGCTCGGCCTGGTTGACGCGCGGATGCTCCGCCGGGCTGCGCACCACGCGGATCCACACCAGGGCCAGCACCATGCCGGTCAGGCCCAGCCACAAATAGACGTGATGCCAGCCGAAGGCGTGCGTGAGCCAGGCCATCAGCGGGGTGAACAGCACCGCGGCGAAATACTGGGCAGCGTTGAAGATCGCCGAGGCGGTGCCGCGCTCGCTGGTGGGGAACCAGCTCGCCACCACCTTGGCGTTGGCCGGGAAGGCCGGCGCCTCGGCGATGCCGACCGCGAAGCGCAGCACGAACAGCGCGGCGATGGCCGCCGCCGCGCTGCCGGCGAAGCCGATCGAGCTCTGCAGCAGGGTGAACAGCGACCACAGGAAGATGCTGCCCGCATAGACGCGCCGCGCGCCGAAGCGGTCGAGCAGCCAGCCGCTCGGCAGTTGCGCGAGCACATAGGCCCAGCTGAACGAGGAGAAGATGTAGCCCATCTGCACCGCGTCGATGCCGAATTCCTTGCGCATCGCCGTGCCGGTGATCGACAGCGTGGCGCGATCCGCGTAGTTCAGCGTCGTCACGACGAAGATCATCAGCAGGATCCAGTAGCGGACGGCGGTCCGTTTGGCCGTGGTGGCCGGATTGGCGGTGCGGGTCGCTTCCATGAGTGTCCTGGCGAGAGCGCGAGAGGAAATGCTTGTTATATGCCTTGAGGCAAATGGTACGTCATCGTACAACTTGGGAGTGTAGTAGCCGCTTCAGGCAGCGGCCACCCGGGTTTTCCCTCTGATCACCCCGCCGGCAATAATGGCTTTCGGTTCAATGGGATGTGCGGTTCGGGCGGATGCGGGGTCGCGAAGATTCTTATAGTCAGTCATCGTATCTGTTGGGCTACAATGTGCGCCACGAACTTTTTTGGACTGACGGAGCATAGCGATGCAATTGACTGGAGAGATGCTGATCGGCGCCGAGGCGGTAAAGGGCACGGCCGGCGAAGTGCGCGCCTTCGACCCGACGCGCGGCGAGACCATCGCCGAGCCGGTGTTCGGTTCGGCCGGCGAGGCCGAGGTCGAGCGCGCCTGCGCGCTGGCGCAGCAGGCCTTCGACGCGTATCGCTCGGCGCCGCTGGAAAGCCGCGCGGCCTTTCTCGAGGCGATCGCCGACGAGATCCTCGAACTCGGCGACGCGCTGATCGAGCGCGCGCAAGCCGAAACCGGCCTGCCCGCCGCGCGCCTGCAGGGCGAGCGCGGCCGCACGGTCGGCCAGTTGCGGATGTTCGCGCGCGTGGTGCGCGATGGTTATTTCCTCGGCGCCTCGGTCGATCCGGCGATGCCTGAGCGCACCCCGCTGCCGCGCGCCGACCTGCGCTTGCAGAAGCTGCCGCTCGGCCCCGTGGCCGTGTTCGGCGCCAGCAATTTCCCGCTGGCCTTCTCGGTGGCGGGCGGCGACACCGCTTCGGCGCTGGCCGCCGGCTGCCCGGTGATCGTCAAGGCGCACGAGGCTCACCTCGGCACCTCGGAGCTGGTGGGTCGCGCGATCCAGCGCGCGGTGGCGCGCAGCAACATGCCGGCCGGCACCTTCTCGCTGCTGATGGGCCCGGGCCGCGTGATCGGCGCCGCGCTGGTCAAGCACCCGTCGATCAAGGCGGTCGGTTTCACCGGCTCGCGCCAGGGCGGCCTCGCGCTGGTGAACCTCGCCAACGCGCGTCCCGAGCCGATTCCCGTCTACGCGGAAATGAGCAGCATCAACCCCTTCGTGCTGTTCCCGGCGGCGCTGGCGGCGCGCGGCGAGAAGATCGCCCAGGGCTTCGTCGACTCGCTGACGATGGGCGTCGGCCAGTTCTGTACCAACCCGGGCCTGGTGATCGCGATCGACGGCCCCGAGCTCGACGCGTTCTCGAAGGCCGCCTCGGCCGCGCTCGGCGGCAAGCCGGCCGGCACCATGCTCACGCGCGGCATCGCCGAAGCCTACTCGAACGGCCGTGCGAAGCTGCAGGGCGCCGAGGGCGTGCGCCAGCTCGGCACCGGCGGCGCGGGCGAGGGCGGTTGCGCGATGTCGGGCGCGCTGTTCGACGTGAGCGCCGAAACCTTCCTGCGCGAGCATGCGCTGCGCGACGAAGTGTTCGGCCCGGCCTCGCTGATCGTGCGCTGCCGCGACCTGGACGAAGTGGCGACCGTGCTCGAATCGCTGGAAGGCCAGCTCACCGCCACCCTGCAGCTGGACGACGCCGACCTGGAGATCGCCCGCAAGCTGGTGCCGATCCTCGAGCGCAAGGCCGGCCGCCTGCTCGTCAACGGCTTCCCGACCGGCGTCGAGGTGTGTGACGCGATGGTTCACGGCGGCCCGTTCCCGGCCACCTCGAACGCCATGTACACCTCGGTGGGCGCCACCGCGATCGACCGCTTCCTGCGCCCGGTCTGCTACCAGGACTTCCCGGAAGCGCTGCTGCCGGAAAGCCTGCGCGAAGCCAATCCGCTCGGTATCGCGCGCCTGCGCAACGGCCGCGCCGAGTAAGCCGAATCCAGCCGACCCGCTGGCGTGATCCGCCGGCGGGCTGGTTTGGTGCTTGTGTCGGCTTCGATGCGGCGGCGTCGAAGCCGATTTTTTTGCCGTTTTTTCGGGCACGTCCTTCTCCCGTTTTCCGCCGGGCCTCCGGCCATATCGCTTCGCAGCCCGAAGCAGCTTCGCCGGGCACGCGAGCCGAACCGGCTCCAGGCAATCCCGTGCGCCGCGCATGGGCGATGCGCCGTCGGGTCCCGATCTGTGGCACCCTAGCGGCCATGCAGACGATTGCCCGATTTCCCCTCCCGATCCATTGGCGCCGCTCCTGAAGGGCGCGGCATCGTCTCGACTGATTCCTGACCATGTCCGCCGCGGTTTGGCCGACGCGGATCGGGACATCCGTCAGTCAAGGGCACACCGTGGCGGCTTCCCCGACCGGAGAACCTCCCGATGTCCGATCTTCAGGCAAACGCCTCGCGACCCGTCGTGCTGACGGGCGACCGCCCGACCGGCCCGCTGCACCTGGGCCACTACGTCGGCTCGCTGCGCACGCGCTTGCTGCTGCAGGATACGCACCAGCAGAACATCCTGGTCGCCGATACCCAGGCGATGACCGACAACGCGCACGATCCGGACAAGGTCCGCCGCAACGTGCTGGAAGTCGCGCTCGACTACCTGGCGGTCGGCATCGACCCGGCCAGGACCACCATCTGCCTGCAATCGGCGCTGCCCGCGCTGGCCGAGCTGACCCTGCTCTACCTGAACTTCGTCACCGTCTCGCGCCTGGAGCGCAACCCGACCATCAAGGACGAGATCCAGGCGCGCGGCTTCGGGCGCGATATCCCGGCCGGCTTTCTCTGCTACCCGGTCGCGCAGGCGGCCGACATCACCGGCTTTCGCGCCACCGTGGTGCCGGTGGGCGAGGACCAGGCGCCCCTGATCGAGCAGACCAACGAGATCGTGCGGCGCCTGAACCGCCAGACCGGAATCGAGCTGCTGCCCGAGGTGGAGGCGCTGATCCCGACGCTGGGCCGGCTGCCCGGCATCGACGGCAAGGCCAAGATGAGCAAGTCGCTCGGCAATGCGATCTCGCTGGCGGCCTCCGAGGATGCGATCCGCGCGGCGGTCCGCCAGATGTACACCGATCCGAACCACCTGCGCGCCTCGGACCCCGGCACCGTCGAGGGCAACGTGGTGTTCACCTATCTCGACGCGTTCGACGACGACGTGGCCGAGGTCGAGCGGTTGAAGGCCGCCTACCGGGCCGGCGGCCTGGGCGACATGGTGGTCAAGCGGCGCCTGGAGGAGAAGCTGCAGGCCTTCGTCGCGCCGATCCGCGAGCGCCGCGAGCGGTTGGCGGCCGATCCGGCTTATGTGGTCGGCGTGCTGGCCGAGGGCACCGAGCGGGCGCGGGCCGTCACCCAGGCGACGCTCGATGCGGTGCGCGGCGCGCTCGGCACCTTCTCGCTCGACAGCGTGCGCGAGCTGTATGCGGCGGCGCGGCCCGACGGCACGCCGGGCGCCTGAGGCGGGGAAGGAAAGTCAGCGCTGCTGCTGGAACGCGAGCAGGTAGCCGTTGCAGTCGCTCAGCGCGAATTCGCGCGAGCCGTAAGGCATCTCCTGCAAGGGCCAGGCGATCTCGGCCCGGTCCTGGAGCCTGGCATACAGGCCGTCGACGTCCGGTACCGTGAAATAGATGGTGCCGCTCAGCGCCGGGCCGGCGCGCCAGAGATCCTGTGCCGTGAACAGCAGCGTGTCGCCGTCCAGCTCGGCCGTGAGCGTGTTGCCGGCCGAGGCGCGGACGCTGAAACCGAGCACGGATTCGTAGAACCGGCGAGTTTCGTCGAGATCGTGGCAGCGCAGCAGCAGGGCGAGCGACATGGAGGTCTCCATCGGCTGGGATGGAGCGCATTCTATGCCAGGCCAGATGGCGCGCCCCCGCACGCGCTACAAAACACCACAAAAGCAGACAGCCCGCGCCGGACGGCAGCGGGCTGTCTGCGTTCGTGCCTCGCCGGGCCGCTCGATGCGCGGCCCGGCAGCGGCTTCGATCAGAACTTGTGACGCAGCGCCAGGCGCACGGCCACCTGGTTCGAGGTCGACGAAGGCGCGTCGGTGCCGAGCACGAAGCCCGAGTCGAGGATCGAGTTGGTGCGATCGCCCGTCACCTTCGAGAGCACGCCCTGCAGGTAGATGTCGGTGCGCTTGGACAGGTTGTAGTCCGCCATCAGGCCGACGGTGTGGATCTTCGGGCTCACGCGGCCGGCCGAGGAATCGTACTTCTCCATCGAGAACACGTACTCGGCGCCGACGAAGAACGAGGAGCTCAGCTGCAGCAGGCCGTTCAGCTCGAAGTTCTGGTACTTGAGCGCATTGAGCGTGGTGCCCGGCGCGACGATCGCCCCCGGCGTGCCGAGGTAGATGTTGCCGGTCGGGTTCTTGTAGTTCGAGTTCGAATAGGCGAAGCCGAGCGTGGTGATGCCGAAGGTGTAGTTCACGCCGACCCCGAACAGGCGCATGCGCTCGGCGATGAAGCTCGCGTCGTTGCTGGCGATCGCGCCGGCCGAGGTCCCGCCCGGGTTGTTCGCCTGCAGGAAGGCGGCGCCCACCAGCAGGCCGCCGCGCGCGTATTGCGCACCCGCGCTCCAGGTGCGGTTGTTCGAGAAGCCGGTGTCGTTGCTGAACGCGTAGGTGCCGCCGAAATGCAGGCCGTCGATGTCGGGGCTGGTGTACTTGACCGAGTTGTTCAGGCGGAACGAGTTGTCGGTGTTGTCGTTGTCGTAGGGATGCGAGAACAGGTAGCCGGCCCAGTTGCCGTTGGCCGTGGTGAGCGCGAAGTAGTCGACCATCGAGTCGTACTGGCGGCCCAGCGTGACCGTGCCGTAGCGCTTGTCCTGCAGGCCGACGTAGGCCTGGCGGCCGAACATGCGGCCGCCTTCCTGGGCCTTGCCCGAGCTCGCGTCGAAGCCGTTCTCCAGCGTGAAGATGGCCGCCAGGCCGCCGCCCAGGTCCTCGGTGCCGCGCAGCCCCCAGCGGCTGCCCTGCGCGTAGCCGCTCGTCAGCTCCACCGCGCCGCCCTTGCCGCCGATGTTGTTGGTGTAGTTGAGCCCCTCGTCGATCACGCCGTACAGCGTGACGCTGCTCTGCGCGAACGCGGGGGAGGCGACGGCCGCCGTGACGGCCAGGGCCGCGATGCTCTTTTTCATTTCGATCTCCAGATCTTTCTGTCTATGGTTGGTTTGAGGTGCCGGGAGCGAGCCTGGCGGATGCCCGCGCTGGGGCCGGCGCGCGATTCGCGGCGGCTCGAGCCGCTCTCGCGCGCCGGTGGAACGACGCCCGCCTCCGCATGCGCCGCGCGCTCGGCATCATGCGGTCGTCTCCTGAGGGGCGGGCGATGAAACGGGGGAGCCGGCGGCAGCCGGGTACGGCCGGCGCCGGCGAGCACGACGACGGAATCAGCCGATCGCGGCCGCGCTGGTGGCGCGGACCTTGCGCGTGGCCGGCGCCGCGGCGGCATCCTCGAGGATCAGGTCGGCGCCTTTCTCGGCGACCATCATGGTCGGCGCGTTGATGTTGCCCGAGGTGATGTTCGGGAACACCGAGGCGTCGACGATGCGCAGCGCCTCGACGCCGTGCACCTTGAGCCGCGCGTCGACCACCGAGGTGGCGGCATCGCTGCCCATCGCGCACGAGCCGCACAGGTGGTAGATCGAGCCCGATTGTTCGCGGAAGTACTGGAGGAAATCCTCGTCGCTCTGCACCGCCGGCCCGGGCGAGATCTCCTCGATCGTCATCGCGCGCAGCGAGGGCGCCATCATCAGCTTGCGGATCAGCTTGCTGCCCTGCACGGCCTCGGCCAGGTCCTTCTCGGTCGACAGCGCGTTGATGCGGATCTTCGCGGCGTCCTCGGCGCGCCCCGAGGCCAGCTCGATCGAGCCGCGGCTGGTGGGCCGGCACGGATTGAAGGCGATCAGGAAGCCCGAATACGGCTCCGGCTTGATGCTGGCGCGGTTGCTCTTCGGGATCCGGTACGAGAGCGGATTGAAGTAGAGCTGGAGGTTGGGTTCGTCGAGCCCGTCGTCGCCGCGGAAGAAACCGCCGGCCTGGTTCACGCTCATCGCCAGCGGGCCGCGCTTGTGCAGCAGGTAGCGCAGGCCGATCTTCAGCTTGCCGAACAGCGTGCCCATCTCGTCGTTGAGCGTGGGCCGGTTGGCCTTGAAGTAGAAGCTCACGCACAGATGGTCCTGCAGGTTCTGGCCGACCGCCGGCAGCGCATGCACGGTCGAAATGCCGTGCCGTGCCAGCTTGACCGGATCGCCCACGCCCGAGAGCTGCAGCAGCTTGGGCGTATCGACCGCGCCGGCGCAGAGGATCACCTCGCGGCGCGCGCTGACGTGATGCTCGCGGCCCTGGTGCGCATAGGCGATGCCGGTCGCGCGCTTGCCCTCGAAGCTGACGCGGCGCACCAGCGCCTCGCTGAGCAGCGTCAGGTTCTTGCGCGAGAGCGAGGGATGCAGGTAGGCCACGCCGCTGGAGCAGCGCTCGCCATCCTTGGTGTTCAGCTCGTAGATGCCGGCGCCCTCGAACTGCGCGCCGTTCATGTCGGGCGTGCGCGGCAGGCCCAGCTCGCCGCAGCCGGCCAGGAACTGGTGGACGATCGGGTGCACGTCAGCGGTCATCGGCGTGACATGGATCCGGCCTTCGCCGCCGTGCCACTCGGGCGTGCTCTGCGCGAGCGGATGCGTCTCCAGGCGGCGGAAGTAGGGCAGCACCTGCTCGTAGGACCAGCCGCGCTCGCCGCTGGCCGCGGCCCAGTCGTCGTAGTCGCCGCGCTGGCCGCGCACGTAGACCATCGCGTTGATCGCGCCCGAGCCGCCCACCACCTTGCCGCGCGGGCAGTAGAGCTCGCGATCGCCGAGCGCGGCTTCGCGCTCGCTGTAGTACATGTAGTTGTACTTGCGGTTGTAGTAGGTCTTGGTGAAGCCCACCGGCACCTTGAACCAGAACGAATCGTCCTGCTGGCCGGCCTCGAGCACCAGCACCGTGTGGCTGCCGTCCGCGCTCAGGCGTTCGGCGAGGATCGAGCCGGCCGAGCCGGACCCGACGATGATGTAGTCGTATTCCATGTCTTGCTTCCTGCCTCTGCGCTGGGCGAGCTCAGCCCTTGGCGGGCGAGTAGTCTTTCACGTCGGCCGGCTTGTCGGCCATCTGCAGGTGCAGGCGCTTGCCCGTGTAGGGCGTATGCGCGCGCACCACGTCCATGTCGAGCTCGATGCCGAGGCCCGGCTCGCTGGACGGGATGATGTAGCCGTCTTCCCAGCGGATCGGCGTCTTCACCACCTCGGAGTGGAAGCCGCCCCAGGTCATGATGCTTTCCTGGATCAGGAAGTTCGGCGTGCAGGCCGCGAGCTGGATGCTGGCGGCCGCGCCGACCGGGCCGTTGTACAGATGCGGGGCGATCTGCGCGTAGTGCACCTCGGCCAGCGTGGCGATCTTCTTCGCTTCGAGCAGGCCGCCCACGCGCCCCACGTTCATCTGCAGGATCGAGGCGCCGCCCGCCTGCAGCAGCTTGTGGAACTCGTACTTGGTGGTCAGGCGCTCGCCGGTGGCGATCGGGATCGAGGTATGGCGCGCGACTTCGGCGATCCCCTCCTCCTGGCCCGGCGGCACCGGCTCCTCGAACCACAGCGGGTCGTACTTCTCCAGGCGCTTGGCCAGGCGGATCGCCGAGGACGGCACCATCTGGCCGTGCGTGCCGAACAGCAGGTCGGCCTGGCTGCCCACCGCCTCGCGGATCTTGCGGCAGAAGGTTTCGCAGCGGTCGAGCACCGGCAGCGAGAGCTGGTGGCCCGAGTAGTTCGTGTAGGGGCCGGCCGGGTCGAACTTGACGGCGGTGAAGCCCAGCTTCACGTTCTCGGCCGCGCATTCGGCGGCGAGATCGGGATCGTCGTAGTCGTATTCGCCCTTGGCGTTCTTCGGATACAGGTAGGTGTAGGAGCGCAGGCGCTCGTTGACCTTGCCGCCGAGCAGCTCGTAGACGGGCTTGCCGGCGGCCTTGCCGATGATGTCCCAGCACGCCATCTCCAGGCCGCTGGCCACGCCCATCATCGTCAGGTCCGGGCGCTGGGTGAAGCCGCTCGAATAGCAGGCGCGGAAGAAGCGCTCGACGTGGTGCGGATCGTGGTCCAGCAGATGGCGCTCGAACACGTCCTCGATCACGGGGATCATCGCGTCGGGATGGAAGGTGGCGGCGTAGATCTCGCCGACGCCCTCGATGCCGTCGTCCGTCCTGAGCTTGACGAACAACCAGTACATGCCGCCGACATGCGGCGGCGGGACCGCGACGCTGAACGTTTCGAGTGAGACGATTTTCATCAGGATTCCTTCTGTGCGGAGAGGCGGCGCTTGAGCACCAGCGCGGCGACGGCGCCGAGCAGTGCGATGGCCGCGATGTAGCCGAAATAGATCTGGTAGCCGGTGGCGCCCGGGAAGTTCTGGGTCGCGTAGCCGTTGATCAGCGGGACGAACACGTCGGGCGAGTAGCCCAGCACGGAGATCAGGCCGATCGCCAGGCCCGAGCAATGCACCGGCACGCGGCAGTCGTCGAGCAGCGACCAGTACAGGCCGCGCACGGCGTAGGTGAGGATGCCGATGAACAGCACCAGCGCCACCAGCATGAGCTGCGGCGTGTGGGCCGGCACCACCGCCAGGCCGACCAGCGAGAGCGCGGCCAGCACCAGCGAGACGGCCAGCACCGAGACGCGCGAGAAGCGGTCGCCGAGGAAGCCGCCGCCGATGCCGCCCACCGGGCGCATCCACAGCTTGAGGGTGGTGATGAAGCCGGCCGCCGTGGTGCTGAGGCCGAAACCGCCTTCATGCAGGTAGGCCGAGAAGCTGTAGGTGGCCCAGAACACCTGGTAGCCGCAGAACACGATCGCCGCGACCAGCCACAGCGAGGGGTTGCCGGCCAGCGTGCGCAGGTCGGCCAGCAGCGAGCCCTGGCGCGCGGCGGCGGCGCCCTTGGCGGCGGCGCGCGGATCGCGGATGAAGCCGATCATCACGCCCAGCACGATGCAGATCACCGCGTACATGTGCACCACCAGCTTGAAGCCGCTGGCGTCGCTGCTGCCGCGCGACTGCGTCATGTAGGCGAAGATCGAGATCGCGATGGTGGCCAGCAGCGCCTCGACCAGGCCGCGGCCGCCGTCGAGCAGGCCGAAGAAGCGGCCCTGCTCGTCGGCGCCGGCGATCATGTTGACGCGCTTGATCACGGCGGCCCAGAAGGTCAGGCCGGTGGTGATGCCCCAGCCGCAGAACACCGCCACCAGCAGCGGGAACGACGGCGCGGTGGCGTAGACGAAGCCCAGCAGGCCGGTGCCGATCAGCGAGAAGCAGATCAGGAAGCGCGGCGAGATGCGATCGGCGAGCCAGCCGCTGGGCAGGTAGCTGACCAGGAACAGGGTGCCGAGCGAGGAATAGAGCACGCCGAGCTGCACGTCGTCGATATGGAAGAACGACAGCATGGTCGGCTGGTAGACCTGCCGCAGGTACAGCATCGGATAGATCGCGCCGGCCGCCGCGACCAGCAGCAGCAACTGCAGGTAACGTTGCGCGCGGCCCGCGCGGGCGGCGGGCTCCGCGGCGAGCGCTGCGGCGGAGGAAGGGGATTGCGCCGACATGATGAGTTCTCCTGAGGAGGACGCGCCCGCTCGGGCTGGCGTCTCCGAATATTGTTTTCGTGCTTTGCGTTGAAATGGAGCGGCGCGCGTGTCGGGCGCGCCGCCCGCCGGGACATCAGTAGTGCATCACCACCAGGCGCGTCTGCGTGAATTCGAGCATGCCGTGCTTGCCGTCGTCGCCGCCGAGGCCGGAGCGCTTCCAGCCGGCGTGGTAACCCTGGTACGGATCGGCCGGCGTGCGGTTGACGTACAGCTCGCCCGCCTCGATCGCGTTCGCGACGCGCTGGGCGACGCGATGGTTTTCTGTGTAAAGCACCGAGGACAGGCCGAACTGGTGGTCGTTGGCCAGCGCGATCGCCTCGTCGAGGCTGTGGTAGCGCAGCACCGGCATCACCGGGCCGAAGCTTTCCTCGCGCACGATCTCCATCTCCTGGCGCACGTTCGACAGCAGCGTGGCGGGGTAGAAGAAGCCGGGGCCGGCCGGCAACTGGCCGCCGGTTTCCAGCGTCGCGCCCTCGGCGATCGCGCGCTCGACCATCGCATGCACGCGCTGTTGCGCCGCGGCGTTGGCGAGCGGTCCCATCGAGGCGGGGTTGTCGCGGCGATCGCCGATCTTCACGGCGGCCATCTTCTCGCGCAACAGGGCGAGGAAGCGGTCATGCACGCTGTCGTGCACGTAGACGCGTTCGATCGCGGTGCAGAGCTGGCCGCAATGCGTGGTCTTGGAGGCGACCAGCGCGGCGGCGGCCTTCTCCAGGTCCGCATCGGGCTCGATGATGGCCGGCGTCTTGCCGCCCAGTTCCAGCGAGGGCTTGGCGATGTTGCTCTTGCAGTATTCGAGCACGATGCGGCCGGCGTTGACGCTGCCGGTCAGCGTGATCATGCCGACCTCGGGCTGGGTGCAGAGCACCGCGGCGGTGGCGTGGTCCATCGCCAGGATGTTGACCAGGCCGGCGGGCAGGCCGGCCGCGTGGGCCGCGCGCGCGACCTCGAAGGCCGAGCACGGCGTGTGGTTGCTGGGGCGCACCACCACCGCGTTGCCGGCGATCAGGGCCGGCGCGATCTTGCGCATCAGCGTGTAGATCGGGTAGTTGAACGGGATCAGGGCCGCCACCACGCCGATCGGCTCGCGGTGCAGGAACAGGTTCTCGTTCGGCGAATCGCTGGGGATGATCTCGCCTTCGATGCGGCGCGCCCATTCGGCGTGATAGCGCGTGATCTCGGCGGCGTAGCGCGCCTCGTTGGTCGCGTCGTCCAGGCTCTTGCCCGATTCGAGCGCGAGCGCGGCGCCGATCCGGGGCGCGCGTTCGGTGATCGCGTCGGCGAACTTGCGCAGCAGCTCGGCGCGCGAGGCGGCCGGCAGCAGGCGCCAGGCGCGCTGCGCCTCGCTGGCGGCGGCCACCGCCGCCACCGCGTCGGCTTCGGAGGCCGCGCGCACGCGGCCGATCGATTCGCCGGTAGCCGGATCGATGACGCCGAGGAAGCCGGCGTCGGCCGTCTCCACGAATCGTCCGTTGATGTAGTTCTGCTCGTCACGCATCGACAACTCTCCTCCAGGGCCGGGAAGGCAGCGTGGCGGTCGCGATACGGCGCGCCCGCTGGCACGCTGCCGGGCAGGGGCCATTGTTGTCATGCGGGGGAGGCATCACAAGCGACGATTTTTATCGTCTAACTTGCGGAAAACTCACGTTACTCGGTGGGGAGGGCGGGGAGCCTGGATCGGCGGGCGAGGCTCGCCGGCAAGGCACGGCGCCATATCGGACCAGGACTGGAGGCATTCGGGTTTATCCGGAGGCCGCATGCGTGGCATCGAGCAATGTGAGGAAAATGCAAGCTTGCGAGGATTTCCGGGGCTGGCGATCCGGGCGTGACCAGTCGGTATCGATCGGCTTGGGATTCAGGCTTCGGGCATTGCGCCGGCCGGCGAGGAGGGCCGCAGGTTGTGCGTCGAGAGCCAGACCTGGTGCTGCAGCCATTCGCGGAACTGGGCGATGTGAGGATCCTGGGTCTGTTCCGGACGAGTGACGAACCAATACGATTGGCGGCCGTCCACATGCACGTTCAGCACCTGCATCAACTGGCCCGCCGCGATCTCGCGCGCCACCATGTGGCGATCCGCGATGGTGATGCCGAGCCCGTCGACGGCGGCGCGGATCGCATGGTCGAGCAGATCGAATTCGTAGCCGCCGCGGGTATCGACGCCATCGATGCCGGCCGCGGTCAGCCAGTGCTGCCAGGTCAGGTAGCGCTGGTCGTCGGCGGCCAGCACGTGCAGCAGGGTGAAGCGGTTCAGGTCGATCGGCCCGTCGTGCTGCACGCGTGCATAGAGCGCCGGCGAGCAGACCGCGATGTGCTGCTCGTGCATCAGCAGCACGTTGTCGAAGCCGTCCCATTCGCCATCGCCGAAACGCACCGCGCAGTCGAGCAGGCGCGAGGTGCCGAGGCTGTCGGCCAGCCGCGTGGTCAGGCTCAGTTCGTATTGCGGATGCGCCTCGCGCAATTGCGTGAGGCGCGGCATCAGCCAGCGCGCGGCGAAGGTCGGCGGCACGTTCACGCGCAACCGGTTCTGGTGCTGCTTTTCCTGGAGCCCGCGCACGGTCAGCTCGATCTTGTCGAAGGACTGCTGCAGCGCATGCAGCAGCACGCGGCCCGCCGAGGTCAGCTCGAGCTGGTGATGGCGGCGCGTCAGCAGCGATTCGCCGAGCTGGCTCTCGAGCTGGCGAACCTGGCGGCTGACCGCGCTCTGCGTGACGTTGAGCAGTTCGGCCGCGCGCGTGAAGCTGCCGGTCCGGCCGGCCAGTTCGAAGGCTTTCAGCGCGTTCAGCGCGGGCATCTTGCGTCTCACGGCGGGGGGCGGTTCGGGGTTGGGAGGCGCTCATTGTAGGGCGCGGGGCGGGATTGGTGCGAATGCGGGATCGGCTGCAATGCGCGCAGCGGGCGGTGCCGATGCCGCTCGGGCAAGGAAATCAGCGGGTCGCGATCATGTCGTGATGATGCTCGGTCAGCCAGGCCGATACGGTGACGAGAACCCGGTTCGACAACAGCAAGGCGTCGGCCAGCGTTTGCTGGTCGACCGAATCGAAGCCCTCGTATTTGCTGTTGCGCAGGTCGAGCAGGGTATCGAGTTCGTCGTGCGTGCCGGTGCCGAAATCGAGCGTGCCGGCCAGGCCCTCCATGGCGACGCGATGGTGGCCCGGGCCGGAGCTGATTCGATAACCTTGTGCCGCGAACACGGCCAGGGCGCAGAACAGGATGGCGTCGTAGGCGGCATCGAGTCGGGTTGGCCCCGACACGCTGGTATTTTGCGCATCCTGGTATTTCTGCACGGCGGCGCGCAATTGGGACTGGATGGTTTGCCGGTTCCGGGTCCGTTCCTGCCTGACCCGCTCGGGCTCGTCCCGGGACAGGGCAGCCGGGTTACGCAACATAGTCGAAGACGCCCTTGATCGGGATCACCGGATGCGCCACCACATTGCGTGCGAATCCTTCTCCGTCGGCCAGCTTCTGCTCGAATTCACGGCGCGAGGCGACGGTCGCATGGATTTCGCGGCGGTGCTTCCGGCCGACCGGCTTCAGCCGCGCGTTGATCTTCAGGCTGCTCAAGCGCTCGCCCAGCACCAGCACGTCGACGTCGGAGCGGGCCGATTCCTCGCCACGGGCCACCGAGCCGAAGATGACGGCAAGCTCGGCTTCCTCGGGCAGGGCATTCGCGATGTCGGCCAGGATCTCGTCGCTGCGGCGGGCCAGGTCGGTGAGCCCTGACAGCAATGGGTCGTCCCCGGCCCGGTAGGTGATGTGCCGTCCCTGCTCGACGCGTTTCGCGAGGCCGACTTCCGTCCAGCGCCGCAGCCATCGGGAGACATTGCCGCGATCCACGCCGGCCAGCCGTGCCAGCTCGATGGTGGTGTGGCCGTGGGCGGGATCCTGGTACAGCACGCGGAGCAGGGAAAAGCGCTGTGCGCCGCCAAACAGTTCACTGAGCATGGCGTTGATCATGGTGTCGTCGGTGCGGGATGAACATCATGGATGTACCAGGCACATCCACGGCGAATTGGCTGTTGATGTTTAATCTACATCAATGATGTGGATTGTACATCGAGTGCTTTCATCTCCGGAGAGGGCGATACCAATCCGTTGTGCCCAGCCTTTCCCACCGCGCCCCAAAAACAAAACCCCCGGCTCCACCAGGGAACCAGGGGTTTTTCTCCATCAGCGGCGCGCCGGCGCGAAGGCCGGCGACATCCCGGCTTACTGCGCGCCGAGCTTCTTGATCAGCACATCGAGCTCGGCCAGTTCGGCTTCGTTCAGGTCCGTCAGCGGGGCGCGCACCGGGCCCGCATCGTGGCCGACCAGCTTGGCGCCGGCCTTCACGATGCTGACCGCGTAACCCGCGCGGCGGTTGCGGATCTTCAGGTAGGGCAGGAAGAACTCGTCGATCAGCTTGCCGACGGTGGCGTGATCGTCGG
>NZ_VWWC01000133.1:0-19628 GCF_011753175.1 Burkholderia sp. Cy-637
TACCACGAGCATCACGCGCGCGAATGGCTGATCCGGCTCGGCGACGGCACCGAAGCCTCGCATCGCCGCGCGCAGGCGGCGCTCGACTATTTGATGCCCTATACCCGCGAATGCTTTGCCGTCGACGATGTGCACCGACTTCACGCCGCTCTTGGCCGCGTCCAGCGCCGAGGAGATCTTCGGCAGCATGCCGCCCGAGATCGTGCCGTCCTCGAACAGCGCGTCGATCTCGCGCGCCGAGAGGTCGGTCAGCAGGTTGCCTTCCTTGTCCATCACGCCGGGGATGTTCGTCATCATGACGAGCTTCTCGGCGTTCAGCACGGTGGCCAGCTTGCCGGCCACCAGGTCGGCGTTGATGTTGTACGACAGGCCGTCCTCGCCGAAGCCGATCGGCGAGATCACCGGGATGAAGGCGTCGTCCTGCAGCGCCTTGACCACCGCCGGGTTGATCGCCTCGACCTCGCCCACCTGGCCGATGTCGATGTACTGACCCGGATTGTCGCGATCCGGCATCATCAGCTTGCGCGCGTGGATCAGGCCGCCGTCCTTGCCCGTGAGGCCCACCGCGTGGCCGCCGAAATGGTTGATCAGGGTGACGATGTCCTGCTGCACCTCGCCGCCGAGCACCCACTCCACCACTTCCATGGTTTCCTCGTCGGTGACGCGCATGCCCTGGATGAAGGTGCCCTGCTTGCCGATCTTCTTGAGGGCGGTGTCGATCTGCGGGCCGCCGCCGTGGACGATCACCGGGTTGATGCCGACCAGCTTCAGCAGGATCACGTCGCGCGCGAAGCCCTGCTTGAGGCGCTCTTCCGTCATCGCGTTGCCGCCGTATTTGATCACCACGGTCTTGCCGTGATAGCGACGAATGTACGGCAGCGCTTCCGCGAGGATTTCGGCTTTCAGCGTGGGAGCGATCTGCGAGAGGTCGATGGGATCGGACATGGCTCGGACTCGGGTTCGGGGCGGTTGAAACGTGAAGCGGGACGGCGAAACACGGCGAATTGTACACAACTGGCGCAGTGCAGCATGCGGTTTTTGGGCATTTTCGGCCATTCGGACGAAGCTTGCGCCAGCCCTGTTTCGATGCGGTTTTTGTGCGACAAAAGGGCGCGATCAGCGGGGCGCCGCTGAGGCAATCGCGGGCCGGCGCGCTATGCTTGTCGGATTGTTCCCCAGCCATCCGCGCGACGATGCCACGACCCGCCGCAACCGCCGTTCCAGCCAGCCGCAGTGCGCGGCGCGCCTGCTCGGGCTCCTGCCCGAACTGCGGCGCCGCGTTCGACTGCGGCGCGCCGAAGGCGGGTTCGGCGGCTGGCGCTTCGGCCGGTGCCGAGCCGTTCGTCTGCTGGTGCGCGGCGCTGCCGCCGCTGCGGCCCGCGGCCGATGCGACGGCGGGTTCGGCCCAGGCACCCCAGGCGACCGGCGCCTGCCTCTGCCCCGAATGCCTGGCTGCCGCGCTCGCCGAGCAGGCCGCCCGCGCCGCCGGCATGCCCGCCGCGCCGCTCGAAGAGACGCCGGCCGCTCCCGCCCCACGGAGTAAACTGCGCCGATGATGATGCAACGAATCACCACCACCGGCCGCGTCAACCTCGGCAACCTGTTCTGGCTGCGCACGCTCGCGATCATCGGCCAGCTCGTCACGATCGCGGTCGCCCAGGTGTTCTTCGGCGCCAACCTGCCGCTGCCCGCCATGCTCAGCGTGATCGCGCTGGAGGTGGTGTTCAACGCGCTGACCTGGCTGCGCGTGCTGCGCGCCCGCCCCGAAACCAACTTCGAGCTGATGGGCCAGCTGTGGGTCGACATCGGCGCGCTCTCGGCCCTGCTGTTCCTCTCGGGCGGCACCACCAATCCCTTCGTCTCGCTCTACCTGCCCTCGCTGGCGATCGCGGCCGCGGTGCTGCCCTGGCACCTGATGGTCTGGCTGGCGGCCTTCTCGGTGGCCTGCTATTTCGCGCTCGGCTTCAATTCGGTGCCGCTCAACCTCGACAATCCCGCCAACCTGTTCGACTACTACCGCGCCGGCCAGGGCGTGAACTTCCTGGTCTCGGTCGGCCTGATCGCCTGGTTCGTGGCGCGCATGTCGAATGCGCTGCGCCAGCGCGACGCCGCGCTCGGCGAGGCGCAGCAGCGCCTGCTGCGCGACGAGCGGGCGGTCGCGCTGGGCGTGCAGGCCGCCACCGTGGCGCACGAGATGGGCACCCCGCTGTCGACCATCGCGATGCTGACCGAGGAGCTGCGCGACGCGGCGCGCGACGATCCGGGCCTGGCGCGCTACGACGCCGACCTCAAGGTGCTCGACGAGCAGATGACGCAATGCACCTCGGCGCTGGCGCGGCTGCGCAGCCGCGCCTCGGGGCCGGCCGCGCGCGAGAGCCTGGCCACCTGGCTCGACACCTTCGGCCGTCACTGGCGGCTGCGCCATCCGCATGTCGAGTTCGAGCAGATCGGCGCGGGGCCGGCCGGCCTGGAACTCGAGGATACCGTCGCGGTCGGCCAGATCCTCACCATCCTGCTCGACAACGCGGCACGCGCGAGTCGCGATCGCGTGACCCTGCAGGCGCGGCTCGCGCGGCAGGGCGAGCGCGACACGATCGTGTTCGAGGTGGTCGACAACGGCCCCGGCATCCCGCCCGCGCTGCGCGAATCGCTCGGCACCGCGCCGGTCGACAGCACCCAGGGCGGCCATGGCGTCGGCCTCTACCTGGCCTTCAGCGCGGCTTCGCGGCTGGGCGGCACGATCGAGCTGGCCGACGCCGCGCCGCGCGGCACGCGCGCCCTGCTGCGGCTGCCCGTGACGCGCCAGGCCGCGAGCGCGGACCCATCGGCGGGGCTGATCGCCTGAGCGGCCCGCCCGTGCCGCCTCGCCCCGCCACCGCTTAACCATACGCTGACCCGAAGGAGAAAACGATGAGCGACAACCACTTCCTCGTCATCGACGACAACGAGGTATTTGCCGGCACGCTGGCGCGGGGCCTCGAGCGTCGCGGCTATCTCGTCCAGCAGGCGCATACGCGCGATGCGGCGCTGAAGCTCGCGAGCGCGTCGAAATTCGAGTTCATCACGGTCGACCTGCATCTCGGCGAGGATTCGGGGCTGTCGCTGATCGCGCCGCTCTGCGACCTGCAGCCCGATGCGCGGATCCTGGTGCTGACCGGCTACGCGAGCATCGCCACCGCCGTGCAGGCGGTCAAGGACGGTGCCGACAACTACCTGTCCAAGCCCGCCAACGTGGAATCGATCCTCGCCGCGCTGCAGACCAACGCCAGCGAGGTGCAGGCCGAGGACGCGCTGGAGAACCCGGTGGTGCTGTCAGTCGACCGGCTCGAATGGGAGCATATCCAGCGCGTGCTGGCCGAGAACAACAACAACATCTCGGCGACGGCGCGCGCGCTGAACATGCATCGGCGCACGCTGCAGCGCAAGCTGGCCAAGCGGCCGGTGCGGCAGTAAGCGGCCGGCGCCGGCGGCAGCGCCGGCGCGGCGCATGAAAAAAGGGCGGCCCGCTCGACGCGGGTCCGCCCTTTTTTTCATTCCTGCGGCGTTTTTTACAGCACGTAGCGCGACAGGTCCTCGTCCTTCGAGACCTCGCCGAGCGCGCGGTCGACATAGGCCGCGTCGATCGTCACCGCCTCGCCGGCGTGATTGCCGGCCGCGAACGAGACGTCCTCGAGCAGCTTCTCGATCACGGTATAGAGGCGGCGCGCGCCGATGTTCTCGGTCTTCTCGTTGACCGAGAAGGCGATCTCGGCGAGGCGCCGGATGCCGTCATCGGCGAACTCGAGCTGCACGTCCTCGGTGGCGAGCAGCGCCTGGTACTGCTTGACCAGGCTCGCGTCGGTGGCCACCAGGATCGACTCGAAATCCTTCACCGACAGCGAATCGAGTTCGACGCGGATCGGGAAGCGCCCCTGCAGCTCGGGGATCAGGTCGCTCGGCTTGGACAGGTGGAAGGCGCCGCTGGCGATGAACAGGATGTGGTCGGTCTTGATCATCCCGTACTTGGTGTTGACCGTGGTGCCCTCGACCAGCGGCAGCAGATCGCGCTGCACGCCCTGCCGCGACACTTCCCCGCCGCCGCCCTCGTTGTTGCGCGAGGCGATCTTGTCGATCTCGTCGAGGAACACGATGCCGTTCTGCTCGACGTTCTGCACCGCGCGCGTCTTCACTTCCTCGTCGTTGAGCAGCTTGGCGGCTTCCTCGTCGCTCAGCAGCTTCAGCGCTTCCTTGATCTTGACCTTGCGGCGCGTCTTCTTGCCGCCGCCGATGTTCGAGAACATCGAGCGGATCTGCTCGGTCATCTCTTCCATGCCCGGCGGCGCCATGATGTCCATGCCGGCCTGCGGCTGCTCGATGTCGAGCTCGACCTCCTTGTCGTCGAGCGCGCCCTCGCGCAGGCGCTTGCGGAAGGTCTGGCGCGTGGCGTTGTTGTCGTCGTTGGCGGTCTCGCTGTTCGAGCCGAAGCCCACCGCGCGCGGTTGCGGCAGCAGGATGTCGAGGATCCGGTCCTCGGCCTGGTCCTGCGCCTTCGAGCGCACCTTGCGCATTTCCGATTCGCGGGTCTGCTTGACGGCGATCTCGATCAGGTCGCGCACGATGCTGTCGACGTCGCGCCCGACGTAGCCGACCTCGGTGAACTTGGTGGCCTCGATCTTGATGAAGGGCGCGTCGGCCAGCTTGGCCAGGCGCCGCGCGATCTCGGTCTTGCCGACGCCGGTCGGCCCGATCATCAGGATGTTCTTGGGGGTGATTTCCTGGCGCAGCGGCTCGGCCACCTGCTGGCGGCGCCAGCGATTGCGCAGCGCGACGGCCACCGCCTTCTTCGCCTTGTGCTGGCCGATGATGTGCTTGTCGAGTTCCGAGACGATCTCGGCAGGGGTCAT
Organism: Burkholderia sp. Cy-637; assembly: GCF_011753175.1. Taxonomy (NCBI): domain Bacteria; kingdom Pseudomonadati; phylum Pseudomonadota; class Betaproteobacteria; order Burkholderiales; family Burkholderiaceae; genus Burkholderia; species Burkholderia sp. Cy-637. The sequence continues at coordinate 4,884 of NZ_VWWC01000133.1, forward strand.
GGTGCTCATGTCGGCGTCCTTACTCGATCGTTTCGATGATGTGGCTGTGGTTCGTGTAGATGCACATGTCGCCGGCGATGGTGAGCGCCTTCTTGACGATCTCGCCCGGCGACAGCTCGGTGTTCTCGGCCAGCGCGCGCGCGGCCGCCTGGGCGTAGGAGCCGCCCGAGCCGATCGCGCAGATCCCGCCTTCCGGGTCGAGCACGTCGCCGTTGCCGGTGATCACCAGGGTGGTGGTCTTGTCGGCCGTGATCAGCATCGCCTCCAGGCGGCGCAGCATGCGATCGGTGCGCCAGTCCTTGGCGAGTTCGACGGCGGCGCGCGTCAGGTTGCCCTGGTGTTTCTCGAGCTTGGCCTCGAAACGGTCGAGGAGCGAGAAGGCGTCGGCCGTGCCGCCGGCGAAGCCGACCAGCACCTGGTTGTTGTAGATGCGGCGCACCTTGCGCGCGCCGCCCTTCATGACGATATTGCCGAGCGTGACCTGGCCGTCGCCGCCGAGCGCGACCTGCTCGCCGCGGCGCACGGAGACGATCGTCGTGCCGTGATATTGCTCCATCTGCGTTCCTTCAGAGAATCCGGGGAGGACGCGGGGGTGCGGGGCACCGCCGCCCTGGCGACGCGCGGCGCGGCCACCGGGGCGCACCGCGCGTATTGCAGACATGTTAGGGCAGCCGAGGCGATATCAAGAGCGGGAATGCCCGAAGCGGGGCGGCGCGGGCGCCGGCGGCCGGGGCTGCGGACAGGCGCAAGGCCGGCCGGGCAAGGCGGGCGGCCCGAAAAACAAAAAGCGCGCGGCAAGCCGCGCGCTCTGTCGAAGCAGCGTGAGGTGGCGCGGGAAGCGGCCGCGCCGGGCGGATCAGTCGCCGAACAGCTTCTGGCGCAGCTCGCGGCGCTCCTGGGCTTCCAGCGAGAGGGTGGCCGTCGGGCGCGCGATCAGGCGCGGAATGCCGATCGGTTCGCCGGTTTCCTCGCACCAGCCGTAATCGCCGGAATCGATGCGCGCGAGCGACTGCTGGACCTTCTTGAGCAGCTTGCGCTCGCGGTCGCGCGTGCGCAGCTCGAGTGCGTGTTCCTCTTCGATCGTCGCGCGATCGGCAGGATCCGGCACGATCACCGTTTCACGCAGGTTCTCGGTCGTCTGGCCCGCATTGCGGAGGATTTCCGCCTGCAGCTGTTCGAGTCGATTTTTGAAGAACGCGAGCTGATCGTCATTCATGTAATCCTTCTCGCTCATCTTCAGGATTTCGGCTTCGGTCAAGAGTTTGTTCGTCATCTGCTTGCTTCTTCAATGTGCGGCAAATCGCGAGATATTGCCCGCACTTTGGGATTACCCGCAACGGCCTTTGTCATGGTTTGCCAATCATTTGCCGTTGTCGGGGCCGAAAGCCTCCGGTACCGTTAGCCCGGTACCCCTGGTCCGGCCCGCTCGCGCCGTGACGCGATCCGCGGTGCTTCCCGCGCCCGGCCCGAAGCCGGCTTGCGGGGGCGATGCCGGTGTTGCCCGGCGAGTCATGCAAGAACCGGGCCTGTTACTGCCGCCATCCAGTGGGCACGTATTGTAACTGAATCGCTTCGCCGCTCCGCATCAGGGGATTCCACCGCCGTGCCGCCCCGATATCCTAAAAATATAACCTGCAAAGCGCGAAAAAGCGATGACGGGATCAAATCGTGTGCCTGCCCGGCCGGTGCGGCGCGAACCGAAGGATGCGCGAGGCGGGAACAGGGGGCGGCGAAGGGATGGCGGCAGGCTGGCCGGCGAGCGGAAGGGTGGCCCGGAATCGGCCAGGGATCAGCCGCGAAAGCGCGCGGCGCCGATGCGCCAAACGGTTGGCGCGAGCGTGGCGCGGGCGACCTGCGTGGGCGACCAGGTTACGCGGCGCGAACCCGCCGCGGCACGGGCCGGCCGAACCAGCCGCGCACGGCGGCAGGCCCGGCCCGGCGCGATCAGGCGAGGCAGGCGTCGAGGCCGTCGGTGATCAGGTCCTGCGGCAGGTCGATGCCGATGAAGACCATCTTGTTGGTCTTCTTCTCGATCGGCATCCACTTGCCGGCCAGGTCGCTGCCCATCATCTGGTGCACGCCCTGGAACACCACCTTGCGGTCCACGCCCTTCATGTAGAGCACGCCCTTGTAGCGCAGCAGGCGCTCGCCGTAGATCTGCAGGATGCCGCCGAGGAAGTCCTCGAGCTTGGTCGGATCGAAGGGGCGGTCGTTGCGATAGACGAAGGACTTGATCTTGTCGTCGTGGTGGGCGTGGTGATGGTGGTGGCCGTGACCATGCTCGTGGTCGTGCTCGCAATGGCCGTGGTCGTGATCGCAATGGCCGTGGTCGTGATCGCAGTGCGCATGGTCGCCGTGGTCATGGCCGTGGTCGTGACCGTGATGCGCGTGGTCGTGCTCGTCCTCGACCAGGAAATCCGGATCGATCTCGAGCTTGGCGTTCAGGTTGAAGCCGCGCAGGTCGAAGATTTCCTTGATGTCGGCCTGGCCGAAGTCGACCTGGCGGATCGCCGCCTTCGGGTTCATGTGCATCAGGCGGTGCTTGAGCGAGGCCAGCGCCGCCTCGTCGACCAGGTCGGCCTTGGTGATGAACAGGCGGTCGGCGAAACCGACCTGGCGCTGCACCACCTCGTGCTCGTCGAGCTGGGCGTTGGCGTGCTTGGCGTCGACCAGGGTGATGATCGCGTCGAGCAGGAAATCGTCGGCGATCTGGCTGTCGATGAAGAAGGTCTGCGCCACCGGGCCCGGGTTCGCCAGGCCGGTGGTCTCGATCACCACGCGGTCGAAATCGAGCTTGCCCTCGCGCTTGCGCGCGGCCAGGTCCTCCAGCGCGCGGGCCAGGTCGCCGCGGATCGTGCAGCAGATGCAGCCGTTGCTCATCTGGATGATCTGCTCGTTGCTGTCCTGCACGAGGATCTCGTTGTCGATGTTCTCTTCGCCGAACTCGTTCTCGATCACGGCGATCTTCATGCCGTGCTGTTCGTTCAGGATGCGCTTGAGCAGGGTGGTCTTGCCGCTGCCGAGGAAGCCGGTGAGGATGGTGACTGGGGTGGCCATGTCGATCGCCTTGGTTCGTGAAACGGGGTCAAAACTGCCGGAATCTGGGTGCCGCGCCGGCCTGCCGGCGCGCACGCGGAACCACCTATTGAAACATAGTTGTCAAGCGCCCGCGCCCCGGCCGTTCGGCCGGGGCGCGTCGCGGCAATCCCAGATCGGGGCGCTCAGGCGATTTGCAACAGCAGGCCCTTCAGGTATTCGCCTTCCGGGAAGGCCGTCAGCAGCGGGTGGTCGACGCCCGCGCCGAGCCGCTTGAGGATCCGCGCGTCGACGCGCGCGTCGGCCGCCGCGCCGGCCACGATCTTCTGGAACAGGTCCATGTCGATCGCGCCCGAGCACGAATAGGTAAACAGCAGGCCGCCCGGGCGCAGCAGGCGGAAGCCGCTCAGGTTGATGTCCTTGTAGGCGCGCGCGGCGCGATCGACGTGCTCGCGGGCCGGCGCGAACTTGGGCGGATCGAGCACCACCAGGTCGAAGCGCTCGCCCTCGTCGGCCAGGCGCCGCAGGGTCTTGAACGCATCGGCGTCGAGCCAGCTGGCGCGGGCCGGGTCCAGGCCGTTGGCGGCCACGTTGCGTTGCGCGAGCGCCAGCGCGTCGCCCGAGGAGTCGATCGACACCACGCGGCGGGCGCCGCCGGCCAGCGCGGCCAGCGAGAAGCCGCCGGTGTAGCAGAAGCAGTTCAGCACTTCGCGCTCGCGCGCGAGCTGGCCGACCAGGGCGCGATTGTCGCGCTGGTCGACGTAGAAGCCGGTCTTGTGGCCGTTGGGCACGTCGACGTGGTAGCGCACGCCGTTCTCCCGCGCGATCAGCGTCGGCGGCGGCGCATCGCCGGCCAGCACGCCGGTGACCTGCTCCAGGCCTTCCTTCTGGCGGATCGACACGTCCGAGCGCTCGTAGACGTTCGGGCAGCCGGTGGCCGCCGTCAGTGCCGCGACGATCGCCTCCTTCCAGGCCTCCACGCCGGCCGCCATGAACTGGCAGACCAGCTGGCCGCGGCGCTCGGCCGAGGGCGGCGTGGCCGCGGGCGACTGGCCGACGGGCAGCTCGGCCGGCAGGCCGTCGGCCACGTAGTAGTCGACGATCAGGCCCGGCAGGCCGTCGGCCTCGCCGAACACCAGCCGCACCGCCTCGGTGTCGCTCACCATCGCCTGGCGATGGGCCACGGCGCGCTGCACGCGGCGCTTGAAGAAGGCGTGGTCGATCGGCTCGGCCTCGTCGAAGCTCCAGACGCGCACGCGGATCTGCGATTCCGGGCTGAACGCGCCGCGCGCCAGGAAGCGGCCGTCGTGCGAGCGCACCAGCACGGTGGCGCCGGCGGCGGGCTTGCCGTCGACGCGCTCGATCGCATTGGCATAGACCCAGGGATGGCGGCGCAGCAGGGATTTGTCTTTCGACGGCTTGAGCGTAACGGTATGCATGTCGGTATCGAATCGGGCCGCGTGGGGCACGCGGCGGGGCAAGGAGGGCGCGGCGCGCGTCAGTCGCGCTTTTTCGCGCGCGGATGCGCGCTGTCGTAGATGCGCGCGAGATGCTGGAAGTCGAGCGAGGTATAGACCTGGGTGGCCGAGATGCTGGCGTGGCCGAGCAGCTCCTGCACCGCACGCAGGTCGCCGCTCGACTGCAGCACGTGGGTGGCGAACGAGTGGCGCAGCACGTGCGGATGGACGTTGGCGGGGATGCCGGCCACCAGGGCGGCGCGCTTGACGCGCTCGCGCACCACGCCGGGCGACATGCGCTTGCCGCGCGCCGAGAGGAACAGCGGATGCGGATCGGCGCGCACCCAGCCCGCGCGTACCGCGAGCCAGGCGTCGAGCGCCTCGAGCGCCTTGCGCCCGACCGGCACCTTGCGTTCCTTGCCGCCCTTGCCGAGCACGCTGACCTCGGCCTGCTCGCGGTCCAGCCAGCTCGCCGAGCGGTAGCCGTCGGCCTGCGTGTAGTGCACGTCGAGGCCGACCAGCTCGGCCAGGCGCAGGCCGGAGGAATAGAACAGCTCGAGGATCGCGTGGTCGCGCAGGCCCTCGGGCGTATCCGGGAACGGCGACTCCATCAGCGTGTTGGCGTCGTCCACCGACAGCGCCTTGGGCAAGGTCTTCGCCCGCTTGGGCGCGCGCACCGTGGCCACCGGGTTGGCCGGCATCTCCACGCGCAGCGCGTACCAGCGGTAGAAGGCGCGCCAGGCCGACAGCCGGTGCGCGATCGAGCGCGCCGACAGGCCGCCGGCATGCGCGCGCGCCACCGCGCCGCGCATGTCGGCCGCGCCCAGGCTCGCCAGCGGGCGGCCGTCGGCGAACGCGAGCAGCGCGTCGAGTTCGTGCGCGTAGCCGCGCAGCGTGTGTTCCGAGAGCTGCCTGACGTGCTGCAGGTACGACAGGTAGGCAGCGATCGGATCGTCGGTCATGGCGCGCTCGTTCAGTGCGGCAGCAGGCGCGTGAGCGCGGCGCTGGCCAGCGCGCCGATGCGCGTCAGGAAATCGGTGCCCATGCCGTCGTGGAAGCGGCGCGGATCGGGCGAGCCGAGCACCAGCAGGCCGAAGCTGGGGGCGCCTTCCCCGGCTTCGGGGGCGCGCAGCGCGATCAGCGCGATCGATTCGGCCGCGCCCGAGGGCCGGGCGCCGGCCTCGGCAGCCTCGGCGCCTTCTGCCAGGGCCGCGGCCGGCTGCGCCTCGACCGGCGCCAGCCATTGCGCCGCCTCGAAGCCCGAGTTCGCGCCGCAATAGGGCGTGGCCAGGCTGTTGGCGAACAGCCGTACTTCCTCGCCGACGTTGCGCGCGAATTCGGCCTGCGCGTAGGTATCGGCGACGTCCCAGATCCGCAGCGCCGTCTGCGGCACGTCGAACACCTCGGCCAGCCCGCCCGCGATCGCGCGCGGCAGCGCATGCGCGTCGCGCTCGGCGATCACGCGCGAGATCCAGTGGTTGAACTTGGTCGACAGGCCGTCGTTCTCGTGGCCGTAGCGCAGCAGCTCGGCGAGCCGCCGCTCGAGCAGCTTGTTCTTGTCGCGCAGCATCTCCATCTGCCGTTCCTGCAGGGAGATCGCGGCCTTGCCGTGCGGGTTCGCGAGCTTGACCGAGGCGAGCAGCTCCGCGTGGCGCGCGAAGAATTCGGGGTTGGCCAGCAGGTAGTCGGCGACGTCGCGTTCGTTCATAAGGCGTCAGGGTTCCGGTGCGCTTGGGGTTCGGGGGCGTGGCGGTCAGTCGGCCAGTTCGATGGCGCCGTCGAACACGGTGACGGCGGGGCCTGCCATGTAGAGCGGCGCGGCCTGGTCGCGCGCGCCGTCCCAGTGGATCGTCAGGGTGCCGCCGTGGGTCTGGACGGCCACCGGCGAATCGAGCAGGCCGCGCCGGATCCCGGCCGCGACCGCGGCGCAGGCGCCGGTGCCGCAGGCGAGCGTCTCGCCGGCGCCGCGCTCGTAGACGCGCAGCTTCACCTCCCGGCGCGAGACGATCTGCAGGAAGCCGGCATTGACGCGCTGCGGGAAGCGCGTGTGGCGTTCGATCACCGGGCCGTCTTCCAGCACCGCGAAGGCCTCGGCGTCCTCGACCAACTGCACCGCGTGCGGATTGCCCATCGAGACCACGGAGATCCAGCGCGTCGCGCCGTTGACCTCGAGCGGGTAGACGGTATCGGCGCCGTCGCGGCGGCCCTCGAGCCCGGCCGCGTCGAACGGCACGCGGGCCGGCTCGAACACGGGCGAGCCCATGTCGACCACCACCTCGCCGTTGTCCTGCATGCTCAGCGTGATCACGCCGTGCTTGACCTGCACGCGCACCGTGGTCTTGTCCGTCAGGCCCTTGTCGCGCACGAACTTCACGAAGCAGCGCGCGCCGTTGCCGCAATGCTCGACCTCGCCGCCGTCGCAATTGAAGATCCGGTACTTGAAATCGACGCCGTCGAGGCTCGGCCGCTCGACCAGCAGCAGTTGGTCGGCGCCGATGCCGAAATGGCGATCGGCGAGTGCGCGCACGCGCTCGGGCGTGAGGCCGAGATCGCCGGCGGTGCCGTCGAGCACGACGAAGTCGTTGCCGGCGCCTTGCATCTTGGTGAACGGAAGTTTCACGGTGTTCCAGGTTTGCCTGTCGAAACGGGACTGGGTGGGCCTGGGCGGCCCCGCCGCGCGGTTCGCGAACACGCGCGCCAGCCTGAGCGTGAATGATACATGGAGTGCCGGCCGGCAATGGGGGGCGGGGTGGACGCGAGGGACGGCGCGGCCTTTTCGCGGCGACGCCTGGCCGGATGGCCAGCGCGCAGGGGGCGAGCGATTACGAGATGGCTGGACACGCACAATGGCCGCTCTTGGCCGTTGACTCGGGACCATGGCGTTGCGTATAGTGTGGCTGCTCGCTGCACACGCGGCCTGGACAAATTCCTTCGTTCCCCGATGAATGGCCGCCGGCGATGGCGCCGGCACGGACATAGATCGGGAGGTCCATGATCAAGTCGTGGCGTCACAAGGGTCTTGAAGCGTTTTTCCTTTACGGCAGCAAGGCAGGTATTCGGCCCGACCATGCGTCGCGGCTTCGGCGTCAGTTGATGCGCCTCGATATCGCCTGTTGCGCGCGGGACATGAATCTCGCCGGGTGGCGGCTGCATGCGCTCGGCGGCGAGCTGGGCGGGTATTTCTCCGTCAGGGTCAGCGGCAACTGGCGGCTGATCTTCGCATTCGACGGCGAGGACGCGATCCTCGTCGACTACCTGGACTATCACTGACCGACAGGGTTCGCGACATGACGCGCATTTCCAATCCACCACATCCCGGCGAAACGCTGCGCGAAGACGTGCTGCCCGCGCTCGGCCTGACCGTCACCGAGGCCGCGGCCCAGCTGGGCGTGACGCGGGCCGCGCTGTCGCGCGTGCTCAACGGCCGGGCCGCGATCTCGCCGGAGATGGCCTTGCGCATCGAGGGCTGGCTCGGCATCGAGAACGGCGGCCGGGCCGATCTCTGGCTCGCCGAGCAACTCGCCTACGATCTGGCGCAGGCTCGCGCCAAAGGCATGCCCAAGGTGATTCGGGCTCGCGCCTGAACCCTGGTCCGCAGCGCGGGGCAACCCCAAACGACGAAGGCCGGGATTACCCATCCCGGCCTTCTTGCCTTGCCCGGCCGATTCGTCCGACCAGCGCGGGGTCGCGCCCCGTCGCGCGCGACGCTCAATAGAACCCCGGCTCGCCCGGCGGCCGCGTCTTGAAGCGCTTGTGCACCCAGTAGTACTGCTCCGGCAGCAGCGGGATCTGCTCCTCCAGGAAGGCGTTCATGCGGCGCGCGTCGAGATCGTCGTCGCCGGTCGGGTAGTGATCCCAGGGCTTGAACACGCGCAGGCGATACCCCTTGTAGTTCGGCAGCACCTCGCCGATGAAGGGCACTACCTGCGCGCGCCCGGTCTTGGCCAGCCGGCCCACGGCCGTCAGCGTGCAGGTAGGAATCCCGAAGAAGGGCACGAAGGTGGAATTGCGCACGCCGTAGTCCATGTCGGCGCCGAGCATCACCGGCTTGCGGTCGCGCAGCCAGCGCAGCACGATGCGCGCGCTGTCGGCGCGGCTCGCCATCTCGGCGTCGAAGCGGCCGCGCGCGCGCTTGGCCTCGGCTTCCAGCAGCGGGTTCGAGAATGGTTGGTACAACGAACCGCAGGTGCGTTGCAGCGAGCGGTTCAGCCAGATCGAGCCGGCCTCGATGCCGACGAAATGCAGGCCCAGGAACAGGGTGGGCGGCAGGTCCGGATCGGTCAGGTCGATCGCGCTGTCCACCTCGATCAGCCTGGCGAGCTTCTTCTCCGAGCCGAACCATTGCACGCTGCGCTCGACGTAGCTGCGAATCGCATGACGAAAGTGCCGGCCGGCGATTTCCTCGCGCCGCGCCTCGCTCCACTCGGGAAAGCAGAGTTTCAGATTCGTATGTACGATGCGTTTTCTCCGGCTCGGGATGCGATAGAGCAGCCAGCCGAGACCATCGCCGAAGCGGGCCGTCACGCCATATGGAAGCAGCGCGAACAGCTTGAGCAGCAGCAACGCGAATTGCGTTCCCAGGCGCGCTAGCATGCGCGGCCCCGCGCTGCCGCGGCGGCGCGAAAGGCCGGCGAATAAAGAAATGAATTCAGAATGAGGATCGGCGGAAACACCACGGCGCTCTTGTGTGACAAAGGGAGAAAGCCGATATAATACGGGCTTCGCCGAGTTAACTGACAACTTGCGGGGCGAAGCCGGACGGGTCTACCAGGCTCATCCGGACCAAGGAATCCGCTAAAGCGTCGCCACTTCAACAAGCAACCGAAGCTGGCTACGTGAATGCAACCGTAACCACCAAGGAGCTTGAACAAAGTGGCAAACGACTTCTTCTTCACGTCCGAATCCGTTTCCGAAGGCCATCCGGACAAGGTCGCCGACCAAATCTCCGACGCGATCCTCGACGCCATCCTCGCGCAAGACAAATACTCCCGCGTTGCCGCCGAAACGCTGTGCAACACGGGTCTGGTCGTGCTCGCGGGTGAAATCACCACCACCGCGAACATCGACTACATCCAGATCGCGCGCGATACGATTCGTCGCATTGGTTACGACAACACCGACTTCGGCATCGACTACAAGGGCTGCGCGGTGCTGGTCGCCTACGACAAGCAATCGCCGGACATCGCGCAGGGCGTGGACCGCGCGCACGACAACAACCTCGACCAGGGCGCGGGCGACCAGGGCCTGATGTTCGGTTACGCGTGCGATGAAACGCCGGAACTGATGCCGCTGCCGATCTACCTGTCGCACCGCCTGGTCGAGCGCCAGGCCAACCTGCGCCGCGACGGCCGCCTGCCCTGGCTGCGCCCGGATGCGAAGTCGCAGGTCACGGTCCGCTACGTCGACGGCAAGCCGCACGCGATCGACACCGTGGTGCTGTCGACGCAGCACGCGCCGGACATCGACCTGCCGCAACTGCGCGAAGCCGTGATCGAGGAGATCATCAAGCCGACGCTGCCGGCCGAGCTGATCAAGGGCGACATCAAGTTCCTGGTCAATCCGACCGGCCGTTTCGTGATCGGTGGCCCGCAAGGCGATTGCGGCCTGACCGGCCGCAAGATCATCGTCGACACCTACGGCGGTGCCGCACCGCACGGCGGCGGCGCGTTCTCGGGCAAGGATCCGTCCAAGGTCGACCGTTCGGCCGCCTACGCGGGCCGCTACGTCGCCAAGAACATCGTCGCCGCGGGCCTGGCCTCGCGCGCGCTGATCCAGGTTTCCTACGCGATCGGCGTGGCGGAACCGACCTCGGTGATGGTCAACACCTTCGGCACCGGCAAGGTGTCGGACGACACGATCACCAAGCTGGTCCGCGAGCACTTCGACCTGCGTCCGAAGGGCATCGTGCAGATGCTGGACCTGCTGCGCCCGATCTACGAGAAGACCGCCGCCTACGGCCACTTCGGCCGCGCCGAGCCGGAATTCACCTGGGAAGCGACCGACAAGGCGCTCGCGCTGGCCGAAGCGGCCGGCGTCGAACCGGCTGTCGCGGTCTGAGCGTTGCGCTGCGCCGTCCCTGACGGCAGATGAAAAAACCCCGGCCTGGCCGGGGTTTTTTATTGCCCGTCGCGGGTTCGGACGAGGGCGCGAACGAGGGGCGCGGGCAACAGGGCAGGAACACGCCCACCGCCGCCAAGACGATCGGTATGAGGAATGCCGCGCAGGCGGCGTGCCCGGCGGCGGTCCGGGCCGTTGGCCCGGAGCCGTGCTTCAGCGTGCGCCGAACGCGAACCAGCCGGCGCTGGCCGACAGGCGGCGCGGGCGATTCACGCGCCGGCGGGGGCCGTTGGCGCGGCGCAGCGTGAGCAGGCGCAGCGAGGAGGGCTTGCGCAGCAGCGCGGGCAGGCCCAGGCGGCGCGCGCTCGCGTGGGCGCGCATGGTGGCCAGGAACGCATGCAGCCAGCTGCGCAGGCCGCCCAGGCGCGGCGCGGCCGGCGTGATCGCGCGGTTCGCCAGCGCGCGCGTGCGGGCGTGATGGTGGCGCAGCGCACGGACGATCCGGCGGGGTTCGAGCGGGGCGAGACGCTTGGCGGCGCGGTTCAGGCGGGAGGTGAGACTGAAGGACATGACGGTGTGACTTGGCTCGTAAAAGTGCCGGATCGGCTGCGCGCAGTCGCGCGACCGGCTTCCGACACCTGAGTGAATGGGCCCCAGGCAAGGTGCCGCTGCATGGTAGCGGATGCCAAAATAGGCCGCGCCGGTCGAAATGACAGGCGCCGCCAGCCTACCGGCGATCCGTGACGCCCAGAAGTCGAGACAACCCTGATTCCGGCCCACGGGCGGCGCGGCACGCGCATCGCCGGGTTAGTCGCCCGGGCCGCGCGACAGTTCCGCGCTCCGGCGCCCCGCCATGCTGCCGCGCAAGCCGGCCCGACATATCCCTGTCGCCGACAATGCCGGGTTCCGGATCAATCCCCGCCGTCTTACAATCATCGATTCATAAAAACGACATCGAGCCACCCATGTCCTCATCGCAGTCCGAGATGATTCGCGCGCAAATCGCCGACTTGCGCGAGCACGGTTACGTGATCGCCCGGGGGCTGGTCGCGCCCGAGACCTGCGCGGTGCTGAAGGCCGTCGCCGAGCGGCAACTGCGGGAGGCCGCCGAGCCGCTCGAGTTCGAGGCCGACCTGCGCTACCCGGGCGCCCCCGAATCGAAGGACGCGCCGGGCGGGCGCACCGTGCGGCGCCTGCTCGACGCCCACTCGCGCGCGCCCGAGTTCGCCCAGCGCGCCACCGCCCCCGAGATCGCCGCCTGGATGCAGGCCTACTTCGGCGAGACGGCGCTGCTCTCGCGCGTGCATCACAACTGCATGATGACCAAGCATCCGATGTACGGCAGCCTGACCGGCTGGCATCGCGATTTCCGCTACTGGGCCTTCGAGCGCGCCGATCTGGTTTCGGTATGGCTCGCGGTGGGCGCCGAGACGAATACCAACGGCGCGCTGTGGCTGGTGCCCGGTTCGCATACGGCCGAGTTCGGCGCCGAGGCCTTCGACGAGGCGAAGTTCTTCCGCGGCGACCTGCCGGCCAATCGCGCGTTGATCGATCGCGCGGTCTGCCCCGAGCTGAGCCCCGGCGACGTGGTGTTCTTCCACTGCAACACGCTGCATTCGGCCGGGCAGAATCGCAGCGACCAGGTGAAGTTCTCGCTGGTCTACACCTATCACGCCGAAAGCAATCGCCCGCTGCCGGGCTCGCGCTCGGCCTCGAAGCCCGACGTTCGGCTCTGAGGCGCGAGCCGGCGACAGGCGCCATGCGAAAACGGGCGGCCGATCCAGGATCGGTCGCCCGTTTTTCGTTTCGACGCGCGACAGGCGCGTACCTGTCCTCCTCAGCGCCTGCCGCCCGGCATCGCCAGGCCGATCAGCCCGGCCAGCATCGCCACCGTGCCGCCCGCGATCAGCAGGATCGTCTTGGTGGCGGGCGAGCCGGTGAACAGTCGCGACAGGCTGTCGTTGAACGAATGGAAGGACTGGCCGCCGAAATACAGCAGCACGATGCCGCCGACGATCAGCGCGACCGAGATCGCTCGGGTCATGGTTTTCCTCGCTGTAACGAATCATCAGGACGCCGCAGTGTAGGTTAGCGGCGCGATCGCGTCCATGCCGTCGCGACGACGCTGCGCGAACGCGTCGGGCCCGCTACCATGGGCGGCTCGCGTTTCCCGTCCGCCCGGCCGCGTGCTCCACGCGCAGCGCCGGGCGGCCTTCTTCGACTCGACAGGGGATTCCTCGATGGCCTACGAAGCAGCATCCGAACGCTATGCCGACATGCCGTACCGCACCTGCGGCAAGTCGGGCCTCAAACTGCCGGCCTTGTCGCTCGGCCTCTGGCACAACTTCGGCGATACCACGCCGCTCTCCACGCAGCGCGAGATCCTGCGCACCGCCTTCGATCTCGGCATCACCCACTTCGATCTCGCCAACAACTACGGGCCGCCCTACGGCAGCGCCGAGATCAACTTCGGCCGCCTGCTGAAGGAGGATTTCCGCCCCTATCGCGACGAGCTGCTGATCTCGACCAAGGCCGGCTGGGACATGTGGCCGGGCCCCTACGGCAGCGGCGGCGGCTCGCGCAAGTACGTGCTGGCGAGCCTCGACCAGAGCCTCGCGCGCATGGGCCTCGACTATGTCGACATCTTCTATTCGCATCGCTTCGACGCGCATACGCCGCTGGAGGAAACCGCCGGCGCGCTGGCCACGGCGGTGAAGCAGGGCAAGGCGCTGTACGTGGGCGTGTCCTCGTACTCGGCCGCCAAGACGCGCGAGATCGCCCGGCTGCTGGCCGAGGAGCGCGTGCCGCTGCTGATCCACCAGCCCGCCTACAACCTGCTGAACCGCTGGCCCGAGCGCGAGCTGTTCGACGCGCTCGACGAGACCGGCGCCGGCAGCATCGCCTTCACGCCGCTCGCGCAGGGCCTGCTGACCTCGAAATACCTGAACGGGATTCCCGACGATGCGCGCGTCAACAAGCCGGGCGGCGGCTCGCTGAAGGCCGAGCACCTGAGCGCGCAGAACATCGAGCATGTGCGCAAGCTCAACGAGATCGCCGCGCGCCGCGGCCAGAGCCTGGCGCAGATGGCGCTGGCCTGGGTGCTGCGCGGCAATCGCGTGACCTCGGCGCTGATCGGCGCGAGCCGGGCCGAGCAGGTGCGCGAGAACGTCGGTGCCTTGAAGCGGCTCGACTTCACGGCCGAGGAACTGGCCGAGATCGATCGTTACGCGACCGAAGGCGGGATCAATCTGTGGGAAAAGCCGTCCACCGACCAGGAGATCTGATCGAGGCTCGCGCCTTTGCGGCGCGATAAAGGCTGGAGGCGACGCGCGCCGGGCGCGCGTCGTCGATTCATCGAGCGTTCAGCCGGTGCCGCTAGATCAGCGCCGGCAATCCCTCGACCAGCAGCAACGCGACGCCGACCCCGAGCGCGGCACCCAGCACGCGCAGCACGTTGTGCCGGATGTTGTGCGTGCCGCACGGCACCGCGCCGAGGAACAGCGCACCGGCCAGCGCCATCGGAATCAGAAGGATGAAATCGCCGATCGTGAAGTAGCCCATGTTCGTCTCCCGTCTCGATCTGTCATCCGCGCGTGATTCGCGCGCGGTTGATTCGAGTATAGGTAAGGAAACGCCGAATTTCGCCTTCCGGATTGTTGCGAATCCGAAGAAACACCTCCCGGCAACGATCGGCGCCCACGGTTTCATGTTTCGCTTTCCGAAGTATTTCCACGAGCTTTCATTTGCCGCAGCGCACGATCGGGTGCATGCCGGAACACCAGCACCAGGCCGCCGAGGATCGCGGCCATGCCGAGCATCTCGAGCCGGCCCGGCAGGTGGCCGAAGCCGATCGCATCCATCAGCGTGGTGACCACCGGCACCAGGTAGAACAGGCTCGTCACGTTGACGGCGTCGCCGTCGCGCATCAGCCGGTAGAACAGCATCTGCCCCGCCACCGAGATCACCAGGCCCAGCCACAGCACCGCGATCAGCAGCGCGGGGCTGGCGTCGAAACGCAGCGCCGCGCCGAGCGATCCGCCCGGCGCGAGCGGCAGGCAGGCCAGGCTCATCGCCAGGCCGATCGCGGTCTGCATCGCCAGGCCATCGGCCGGCGCCACGCCGCTGCGCTTCTGCAGCAGCGCGCCGGCGGTGATCGCCAGCAGCGCGGCCAGCGCGATCGCCGCGCCGCCCGCCG
>NZ_VWWC01000134.1:0-19266 GCF_011753175.1 Burkholderia sp. Cy-637
GGCGCCCTCGGCCGATTCGCCGGCCGGCGCCAGCGTGGCCGCCGCGGCGATCTTCTGGAAGTGCTGCTGCGCCTGCGCGCCGAGTTCGCCGCGCAACTGGGCCAGGTTGCGGCCCATGCCGAGCTGCCGCCCATGCTCGTCGATCACCTTGAAGTTCATGAACAGGTGGGCGGCCAGCGTTTCCAGCTTGAAATCCGAGGATTTCATGGCGATCTGCGTCTGGTTGCGGATATCGCCGATCAGCACGTCGAGCAGCGCGCCGGCGCCGAAGCGCTCGCCGCCCGCGCGCTCGACGAAACCGGCCGCAAACTCGGGCAGCGGCACGCAGTGGCGGCGCAGCTTCTGCGGCAGCGACTTCAGCAGCAACTGCACCTTCTCCTTGAGCATGCCCGGCACCAGCCACTCGGCGCGGCGCGCGTCCACCTGGTTCAGGGCGTAGAGCGGCACCTGCAGGGTCACGCCGTCGCGCGGCGAGCCGGGCTCGAAGTGATAGCTCAGGCCCATCTCGACGCCGGCCATGGTCAGCCGCTTCGGGAACAGGTCGGTGGTCACGCCGGCCGCCTCGTGGCGCATCAGGTCGTCGCGCGACAGGTACAGCAGGCGCAGCTTGTCCTCGGGCTGGCCGCTCTTCCTTAGCTCGTCGCGATACCAGCGCTCGAAGGCCGCGCCGGTGTGGATGCCTTCGGGGATCGCCTGGTCGTAGAAGCCGTGGATCAGCTCGTCGTCGACCAGCACGTCCTGGCGGCGCGACTTGTGCTCGAGCTGCTCGATATCGGCCAGCAGCTTGCGGTTGTGGGCGAAGAAGGCGAGCTTGGTGTCGAACTCGCCGTCCACCAGCGCGCCGCGAATGAACAGCTCGCGCGCGCGCCGCGGATCCTGCCGGCCGAACGCCACGCGGCGGCGGTTGTAGATGATCAGGCCATACAGCGTGCCGCGCTCGTAGGCGCTCACCTGGGCCGGCTTCTTCTCCCAGTGCGGCTCCGAGAGCGAGGTCTTGAGCAGGTGCGCGCCGATCTTCTCGACCCATTCGGGCTCGATTTTCGCAAGGCAACGCGCATAGAGGCGGCTGGTCTCCACCAGCTCGGCGGCCATCACCCAGCGCCCGGCCTTCTTGACCAGGGCCGAGCCCGGCCACAGATGGAACTTGATGCCGCGCGCGCCCAGGTAGTGCGGCTCGTCGTCGGCCTTCATGCCGATATTGCCCAGCAGGCCCGTGAGCAAGGACAGATGCACCTGCTCGAAGGTCGCCTCGACCTCGTTCAGGCGCCAGCCGTGCTCGCGCACCACCGTCAGCAACTGGCTGTGGACGTCGCGCCACTCGCGCAGCCGCAGGTGCGAGAGGAAGTTGGCGCGGCAGGCGTCCACCAGTTGCCGGTTCGACTTCTTGTGCGCCACCGCCTCCTCGAACCAGCTCCAGATCCGCAGCCATTGCAAGAATTCGGAGCGCTCGTCGGCGAACTTGCGGTGCGCCTGGTCGGCCTGCTCCTGGGCCTCGATCGGCCGGTCGCGCGGGTCCTGCACCGACAGCGCGCTGGCGATGATCAGCACCTCGCGCAGCGCCTGCTGGTCGCGCGCGGCCAGGATCATGCGGCCCACCCGCGGATCGAGCGGCAGCCGCGCCAGCTCGCGGCCGAGCGGGGTCAGCGCGTTGTCGTCGTCGACCGCGCCGAGCTCGTTGAGCAACTGGTAACCGTCGGCGATCGCGCGGCCCGGCGGCGGCTCGATGAAGGGAAAGGACTCGATCGAGCTCAGGTGCAGCGACTTCATGCGCAGGATCACGGCCGCCAGCGAGGAGCGCAGGATTTCCGGATCGGTGAAGCGCGCACGCGCCAGGTAGTCGGCTTCCTCGTAGAGGCGGATGCAGATGCCGTCGGCCACGCGGCCGCAACGGCCGGCACGCTGGTTGGCGGCCGCCTGCGAGATCGACTCCACCTGGAGCTGCTCGACCTTGTTGCGATAGGAATAGCGCTTGACGCGCGCCAGCCCCGTGTCCACCACGTAGCGGATGCCCGGCACGGTCAGCGAGGTTTCGGCCACGTTGGTGGCCAGCACGATGCGGCGCGCGTTCGAGGCCTTGAACACGCGTTCCTGGTCGCCCGCCGAGAGCCGCGCGAACAGCGGCAGGATCTCGGTATGCGGCGGATGGTGCTTGCGCAGCGCCTCGGCCGCCTCGCGGATCTCGCGCTCGCCGGGCAGGAACACCAGCACGTCGCCGGGGCCCTCGCGGCACAGCTCGTCGACCGCGTCGACGATGCCGTCCATCAGGTCGCGCTCGGCCTCGCGCGCGCTCTTCTGGCGGTCGCGCCCGGAGGCGGCGCCCTCGGCGTTGCGGATCGCGGCCGGGCGATCGTCGGCGATCGGCCGGTAGCGCATCTCGACCGGATACAGGCGGCCGCTGACCTCGAACACCGGCGCCGGCTTCTCCTCGCTGCCGAAATGGCGCGCGAAACGCTCCGCGTCGATGGTCGCCGAGGTCACGATCAGCTTCAGGTCGGGGCGCTTGGGCAGGATCTGCTTCAGGTAGCCGAGCAGGAAGTCGATGTTGAGGCTGCGCTCGTGCGCCTCGTCGATGATCAGCGTGTCATAGGCGCGCAACAGCGGATCGGTCTGCGTCTCGGCCAGCAGGATGCCGTCCGTCATCAGCTTGACCGAGGCGCCGGGCGCGAGATTGTCGGTAAAACGTACCTTGTAGCCGACCACCTCGCCGAACGGCGTGCCGAGTTCCTCGGCGATGCGGCGGCCGGTGGACGAGGCGGCCAGCCGGCGCGGCTGGGTGTGGCCGATGAGGCCCTTGCCGCCGGCGCCGAGCCCGCGGCCGAGCTCGAGACAGATCTTCGGCAACTGGGTGGTCTTGCCCGAACCGGTCTCGCCGCAGACGATCACCACCTGGTTGGCGGCGATCGCGCGCGCGATCTCCTCGCGCTTGCCCGAGACGGGCAGGCTTTCGGGGAAGCTGATCGGCGGGATCGGGTTGGGCGTCACCGGCGCACGCGCGGCGCGCGGCTCCCGGGCTTCACGCGGCTCGCGCTGTTCGCGCGGGGGGCGGGCTTCGCCGCCCTCGGCCCTGGCGCGCGCCTCGCGGCCCCGGGCATCGTCCTTGCCCTGGCCGCCCTGGCGGGGTTCGCGCGGCGGCTGGCCGGCGCCGGTCTCGCGCTCCTGGCGCGGCGCGCGCGGGGGCCGCTCGGGCTGTGCCTGGCCCGGGCGGGTGTCTCGAGCGGAGGAGGAAGGCGCCGAGGGCGCGGCTTGCGGCGCACGACGCGGCGGCTGCGATTGCGACGAGGGGGACGCGGGGGACGCCGCCGGTTGCGCGCGTTCGCCGGCCTGCGCATCCGGGTGCTTCGGTGCGGAGCTTTTGGGTACATTCGACATGGGGGCGCATTATAATCCCGCCCATGAATTCCCAAACCGACCTCCCCGCCGCCCCGGCGCCGTCGCCCGTCGACGCGACCGCGATCAGCCACGCCCAGTTCGTCGACTGGATGCGCTCCGTCGCGCCCTATATTCACAAGTTTCGCAACAGCACCTTCGTGGTCGGTTTCGGCGGCGAGGTGGTGCAGCAGGGGCTGCTCAACGCGCTGGTCGCCGACATCGCCCTGTTGCAGGCGATGGGCATCCAGATCGTGCTGGTGCACGGCTCGCGGCCGCAGCTCGAGGAACAGCTGAGCCTGCACGGGGTGGAATCGGAGTTCTCGCACGGGCTGCGCGTCACCGACGCGCGCGCGCTCGAATCCTCGAAGGAGGCGGCCGGCGAAGTGCGTCTGGACATCGAGGCGGCGATCAGCCAGGGCCTGCCGAATTCGCCGATGGCGCATGCCCACATCAGCGTGGTGTCGGGCAACTTCGTCACGGCGCGCCCGGTCGGGGTTCTCGACGGTGTCGATTTCCAGCACACCGGCGTGGTGCGCAAGATCGATGCGGAATCGATCCGCCACTCGCTGGCCAGCCGCAAGCTGGTGCTGCTCTCGCCGCTGGGTTTCTCGCCGACCGGCGAAGCCTTCAACCTGTCGATGGAGGATGTCGCCTCGGCTGCCGCGATCGCGCTGCGCGCCGACAAGCTGATCTTCCTGACCGAGGCGCCGGGCGTGCTCGACGGCGACGGCGAGCTGATCCGCGAAATGTCGCTCGACGCGGCCGCCGACCTGCTCGATTCCGGCAATGTGCAGGGCGACGAGGCCTTCTACCTGAAGCACGCGGTTCGCGGCTGCCGCGGCGGCGTGGCACGGGCGCATCTGCTGCCCTACTCGCTCGACGGCAGCGTGCTGCTCGAACTGTTCCTGCACGACGGCGTGGGCACCATGATCTCGTACGAGAACCTGGAAAGCCTGCGCGAAGCCACGCCCGACGACGTGGGCGGCATCCTCACGCTGATCGAGCCGCTCGAGACCGATGGCACCCTGGTACGGCGCGGCCGCCACCAGATCGAACGCGACATCGACCACTTCTCGGTGATCGAGCACGATGGCGTGCTATTCGGCTGCGCGGCGCTCTATCCGTATACGCAGGAGAAGATCGGCGAGATGGCCTGCCTGACCGTGGCGCCCGAGGCGCAGGGCTCGGGCGACGGCGAGCGCCTGCTCAAGCGCATCGAGCAGCGCGCCCGCGCGCGGGGCCTCACGCGCATCTTCGTGCTCACCACCCGCACCGAACACTGGTTCCTCAAGCGCGGCTTCGTCAAGGCGACCGTCGACGACCTGCCCGAGGACCGCCGCAAACTCTATAACTGGCAGCGCAAGTCGCTCGTGCTGATGAAGCACCTCTGAGCGGCGCGACGCGCGCCACCCCAGTCGATCACAGGAGAAGTCAACGATGACCCGTATGGTTCAATGCGCCAAGCTCGGCAAGGAAGCCGAAGGCCTCGATTTTCCGCCGCTGCCGGGCGAACTCGGCAAACGCATCTATGAAAGCGTCTCGAAGGAAGCCTGGCAGGGCTGGCTCAAGCAGCAGACGATGCTGATCAACGAGAACCGCCTGAACATGGCCGACCCGCGCGCGCGCCAGTACCTGGTCAAGCAGACCGAGAAGTATTTCTTCGGCGACGGTGCCGACCAGGCCGCCGGCTTCGTGCCGCCGACCGAGGGCTGATCGCCTTCCCTGCTTTCCCTGCTTCGTCCGCGTGGTGCATTGGCGCCGCGCGGACGGGTCCTCCCCTCTTCTGCTGTTCCCTCTCCCCCTCGTCCCAGCACCTCGCCAAGGCATGCCGATCGGCCAGCCCTGACGCGCTCGACTCCATCGGTTCGACGCCGTCTGCCTTCCGCCATCCCGCGCCATCCCGCGCTCCGGCGACAAATTCACATTCATGCAAAATAACGCTGGAAAAAAGTGAACGATGACGCTAGAATCACGCCTCGATTCGCGTTACGGCACTGCCAAGGCACGGATCGCATCCCGCCGGATGGAATGAGACGAAAATAAGGCTTGACGCAGTAACGAAGCCCCGTCACAATTCAAGGCTCTTTGGGCGGTTAGCTCAGCGGTAGAGCACTGCCTTCACACGGCAGGGGTCACTGGTTCGATCCCAGTACCGCCCACCAAAGAATTCGCCGATTCAGGCATGAAAAAAGCCCTGCACTTGCAGGGCTTTTTTCATTTCGGCGTGGATATGCACCAAGGCGCTCTTCTCCATACCAAGCTAGTTCGGCAGCAGCCATTCAAGCCTTGCCGCGCTGTCCCTTGCGCATTGCGTCAACGCGGACCAGAGCCGTCTTCATGACCGCCTCATGGTCAAGGCTCGGACGTGGATCGTCGATGGCTTCCTGCATCTGCTCGCGCAACCACTGATCGTAGGCAGCCGCCAAGCTGCGAGCAGGAAACACCTCCACTGCCAGCCAAGTTCGTCGACGACTTCCAGGATCTTGAACGGGTTTCGAAATGCGCCCAGCTGACATCCGTTCGATATCTCCGGCGCAGCGATCCCGGCGCTTCAAGCTCGACATAGAATGCGTCGCCCTCGGCCTTGAGAAGAGTAGACAGGCATACCCCGCTTGAGCCCTTCGCAGCAGCCTGCGACACACCACTGGACAGTGCGGCTACTCATCTTGAGTCTTCAGGAAAATTCTGTTGTATCCAAAAATTCCATCGTGATGATACACAAACATGATTTGTCCAAGGCGGGCATTCATTAAATTATGATCACCGGAATACAGAGGATTGGGTTCTTGGGTGATCGTTCCTCCACGCACCCACTGGAAAGCCCAATCCGCGACATTCAGCATATAAAGGCATGGATCAGACGTAATATCTTTTCGACGGCCATCGCCCGTAACCAACTCGAGCTTTACCTTGATACTTCCACCTCTCGGAACAAAAATCGAATTTTGTTCGATAAACCGCCTCGCCAAAATCGAATCGGTAATGCCGGCAGCCTCCATCTCAGCCTCACCCTTGTAAACAACGCCATTAACACTCACTTCGATCAAAGCGTTTTGCTTTTCATCAAGGCCCTGTGAAAAAGAGCGCTCACCAATCGAAAAAAACAAGATCGCCAAACAAATAAATTTCAGGTAACGAATAATTTTCATAGCAGATCTCAATTCGACTCAACAGGAAGACCATTCTTATTACGGTACGTGATACATTGCCTCCTCACGTCATCACGCAACCATTGCACGATCTTGTCGGCTATCCACGCAGCAACCGGACCATTTTTCTTACTCACACAGTGAGTAATCGTCTCCCCGATAGAGTTCCAGTCTGAAATCGTTCCGCAGCCATTTTTGTTGAGAGCATGCTGAAGATCAGTATTGATATGATATGCAGCCATTCTTGCCTCACAATACTTTTCCGTCACCACACTCGGCAACTCTCGCGACAGCGTCCCGCAAACCCTCATTATCTGCTTCCAGCGACCACCACTTTCCACAAACGGCAAAACAAAATCAGGGACAACAGCGTCGAGCCATTGCTTGTCCTGCAATTCATCTTTTTTCAAGCAGGAGTCTTTCGCGATACACGTCTGATTGACGACGAATCCGTTCGTTAGTGAACCCGGCGTCTGTGGAATCTTCCCCAGAGCCACAACCGTGGCATAGCAAACGTCGCCACAATAGGCCGTGATATACGTCGTTCCTGCTGTGCAATAGTAGGAACCCATTCCCGTATCCGCAACAGCAGCATTGAGCTCACAGGAACTTGTCCCGGGAACCGCCCCTGACTTCTCGAACAAAGGATAACAAACCCTATCGCCATTAATAGCCATTGATTCGTCAGCGACAAGCATCGATATTATCGCCACCGCCACCGCAATCCCGCCCCTTGAAAAATTCCTCCCAATCACGTTACCTCCATATCGTTTTCCATGAAAGTCGATATAGAGGCTAACCAAGCCCACATCAGATTTAATTTTGATTAGTCAGAAAATCACCGGCATGCGCTATCAAGCCCTCCGCCTCCAGGTATCCACTGACTGACAAACATCACAACACGTCGCCAACCAACGAAATCCGAGTCGAGTGCAGCTTTTGGCGCAATTTATTCCTCGCACCTCCCCCCGCTTCCTGGACATTCCATTGATATCAACAAAAACGGCTCGAATCCCAGGATTCGAGCCGTTTTCTCTTCGCCATACCTGCCCCGCGCCCTACTGCGTCTTCGCCACCGCGCTCCCCGGCCCGCTCCCGACATACCGCAGCATCGACAATTCCTCGCGCGCCTTGCCCGGCTCGCGCTCGAGCGAGGGCGTGAGCGGCCCCGCAATCAGCGCGAACGGCACCTGCATCCGCACATACCTGGTTTCCCCCGGCGCCACGTCGACCGTCAATGGCTTGTCGGGCGCGCTGGAGGTAGTGATCGTGTATTGCCCCGCCGGTTCGTCCAGATAGAAGAAGCCGCCATTGGGCATCACACCCGCCGGCTTGTCATTGACCTTCACCTGGTCGCCGCTCGCGCCGCCGAGCTTGGCCGAGTTGCGGAAGAAGACGATGCGTCCCTGCCCCGCGGCCGGCGACGGCACCGACGCCCACATGTCGCGATAGATCGGTTTCTGCGGCTCCGACGACGCGCATCCCGCAATCGCGATCGTTGTCGTCAGCACCGTCACCGCGCCGCTGGCCCGCCAGTTCCACCTCATCGTGATGCCCTCCGGATCGTGTTCGTTGATGCGAGAGGCCGGCCTCGACCGGCCAGCCCTTTCAATCAGCATAGACGATCCATCCCGGCATCGCGACGAGCGTCGTCGCCACGCGACGCATCTTTGACAATGCGAAACAATCGCGCGTCGCGCAGCCGCGGCCGCGCGACGCCGGCATCGAGAACAACGGCCTCAAGCCGCGCCGATCTGCTTCGCGGTCGCGGCAATCGCGCGCGCGGCCTTCTCGACGATCTCGTCGACATCCTCCTTCGAGACCACCAGCGGCGGCGACAGCAGCATCCGGTCGCCGGTCGCGCGCATCACCAGGTTGCCGTTGAAGCAATGGTCGCGACAGAGGGTGCCGACCTCCCCGCCGTTCGCGAAACGGCGGCGCGCGGCCCGGTCCTCGGCGAGCTGGATGCCGGCGACCAGGCCCGCTCCGCTGATCTCGCCGACGATCGGGCTGCCGTCCAGCGCCTCGCGCAGGCGCTGCTGGAAATACGGCCCGATCTCGCGCTTCACGCGCTCGACCACGCCGCCGTCGCGCAACACCTTCAGGTTGGCCACCGCCACCGCCGCCGCCACTGGATGGCCCGAATAGGTCATGCCGTGGTTGAACTCGCCGTTCTCGATCAGCGCATTGGCGATGCGGTCCGACAGCGCCACGGCGCCCATCGGCACATACCCGCTGGTGAGCCCCTTGGCGAGCGTCATCAGGTCCGGCGTGAAGCCGAAATGCTGGTGCGCGAACCATTCTCCGGTGCGCCCGAAGCCGCCGATCACCTCGTCGGCGATCAGCAGCACGTCGTACTTGCGGCAGATCCGTTCGATCTCGGGCCAGTAGGTCGAGGGCGGCAGGATCACGCCGCCGGCGCCCTGGAACGGCTCGCCGATGAAGGCGCCCACCTGGTCGGCGCCGAGTTCGAGGATCTTCTCCTCGAGCTGCCGCGCGCGCGCTAGGCCGAACTCCTCGGGCGTCTGGCCGGCCGGCGCCTCGCCGAAGAAATACGGCTGGTCGATATGGACGATGTGCTCGACCTTGGAGGGCATCTGCTCGTGCATGTAGTCCATCCCGCCGAGCGTGCCGCCCGCGATGGTCGAGCCGTGATAACCGTTGCGACGCGAGATCACGTACTTCCTGCCGGGCTGCCGCTGCGTGAGCCAGTATTGGTGCACCACGCGCAGCACGGTGTCGTTGCCCTCCGAGCCGCTGTTGCAATAGAAGAAATGATTGAAGCCCGGCGGCGTGATCTCGGCGAGCAGGGCCGAGAGCTCGATCACGGGCGGATGCGTGGTCTTGAAGAAGGTGTTGTAGAACGGCAGCTCGCGCAACTGCCGAGCGCCGGCCTCGATCAGTTCCTCGCGGCCGTAGCCGACGTTCACGCACCACAGCCCGGCCATGCCGTCGATGATGCGATTTCCATCGGAATCCTGCAGATGCACGCCGTGCGCGCTCACGATCACGCGGCTGCCGGCGCGATTGAGCGCGCCCATGTCGGAGAACGGGTGCAGGTGGTGGGCCGCGTCGAGCGCGCGATATTCGGCGCTCGAGCGCGCGGCGGCCTTGGCCGGTGCGCGCACGGTCTGGACATAGGCGGATTCGCCGATGCGTTGGGTCATGATGGGTCCTCCGTTAGGCGGCGCGCGAGCGCCGCGATTGCGTTAGACATGCAGCAGCAGATGACGGCGTTCCCACGAGCTGATCACGCGGAAAAACGCCTCGTACTCGGTTTCCTTCAGCGCCAGGTAGGCCTTCACGAACTTCTCGCCGAGGATCTCGGCCAGCGGCGTCGAGGCGGCCATCAGCGTGAGCCCTTCCTCCAGGTTGCGCGGCAGTTGGTACGGCAGGCTGTAGCCGTCGGCCGCGAGCGGCGCGGTGGGTTGCAGCCCCTGCGTGATGCCCAGATAACCTGCCGCGAGCGTGCCGGCCAGGGCCAGGTAGGGGTTGCAGTCGACGCCGGGAATCCGGTTCTCGATGCGGCGCGCGGCCGGCTCCGCATGCGGGATGCGAAAGCCCACCGTGCGATTGTCGTAGCCCCATTGCACGTTGATCGGCGCGGCCATGAAGCGCGACAGCCGGCGATACGAGTTGATGTAAGGCGCGAAGATCGGCATCAGCGCCGGCGTGTATTTCTGCAGGCCGGCCAGGTAGTGGCGGAACATGTCGGTCGATTCGCCCTTCGCGTCGACGAACAGGTTGCGGCCGCTCTCGACGTCGACGATGCTCTGGTGGATATGCATCGCCGAGCCCGGCTCGTTCTCCATCGGCTTGGCCATGAAGGTGGCGTACATGTTGTGGCGCAGCGCGGCCTCGCGCACGGTGCGCTTGAACAGGAACACCTGGTCGGCCAGCGACAGCGCATCGCCGTGCTGGAAGTTGATCTCCATCTGCGCGGCGCCGACTTCATGGATCAGCGTGTCGATATCGAGCCCCTGCATGTCGCAGTACTCGTAGATGTCCTCGAACAGCGGATCGAACTCGTTGACGGCCTCGATCGAGTAGGACTGCCGGCCGGTCTCGGCGCGGCCGGTACGGCCCACCGGCGGGCGCAGCGGCAGGTCCGGGTCCTTGTTCATCTCGACCAGGTAGAACTCGAGCTCGGGCGCCACCACCGGGCGCCAGCCCTTCTCGCGGTACAGGTCGAGCACGCGGCGCAGCACGTAGCGCGGCGAGATCGCCACCGGCGAGCCGTCGAAGTGCACGCAATCGTGGATCACCTGGGCGGTGGGGTCGACCGCCCACGGAATCAGGCAGATGGTCGAGGGATCGGCCACGCACACCATGTCGGGATCGGTCACGCCCGACAGCGAGCCGTCCTCGGGATAATCGCCGGTGACGGTCTGCACCATCACGGCCTGCGGCAGCCGCATCGATTCGCCGGTCTCGAACTTGTTGCGCGGGATGATCTTGCCGCGCGCGATGCCGGCCATGTCCGGAATGATCGCCTCTACCTCGGTGATCCGGTGCTGCTTCATGAAGTCGTCAAGGTCTTGCATAGGAGCCTCGTTGGGTGGGCACCGACGCGTTCGTGTTCCTTGGACGCGCCGGCACACGGCGGCCCTGTCAGGCCGCGATACGTCTTCGGGCCCGGCAGCCTTCGCCGAACGCCGAAAAAATGGCCCGCGACAGCGGGTTCCGCGCAAACTGCCATTCCGGATGCCACTGCACGCCGAGCGCGAAGGCACGCGCCTCGCGCACGCCGACCGCCTCGATCAGCCCGTCGGGCGCGACCGCCTCGATCGTCAGCCCGTCGCCGAGCCGATCGATCCCTTGCGCATGCAAGGAATTGACCTGGACCTCGGCCGCGCCGCCCGCGAGCCGCGCCAGCAAGCCGCCCGGCGCGAGCCGCACCGCATGCGCGGGCCCGTATTGGCGATCGAGCGGCGCGGACTTGTCCTCACGGTGATCGAGGAAACCGGGCAGTTCCTGCACGCGCTGATGCAGGCTGCCGCCGAACACCACGTTCAGCTCCTGCAGGCCGCGGCAGAGCGCCAGCACCGGCACGCCGGCCTCGATCGCGGCGCGGATCAGCGGCAGCGTGGTGGCGTCTCGCGCCGCATCGTGCAAGGTGCCGGGCGCACTCACGACGCCCGCGTAGCGATGCGGCTCGACGTTCGAATAGCTGCCCGTCAGCAGCAGCCCGTCGATCGAGGCGAGCAGGTCGTCCACCGGCTGGCGATCGCCGAGCGCGGGCAGCACGAAGGCGAGCGCGCCGGCGCCATCGACCACCGCGTCGATGTATTTCTCGCCGGCGGAATGCACCGGGTGCGGGCCGGCCATCGAGCGATCGGCGCTGATGGCGACCCGGGGCCTCCCGGGAAGGTGTTGGATCATCTTGCTGCCTCCGGTTCGATGCACGCGACGGCACGCACCACCTCGCGGCAAGCGGGCGGACGCGCGTCTTCGCGGCAACCGCGCGCGCCGGAGCGGCCGCGCGGCGACGGTTCGGATCTACATGGGCAGTCGCGGTTGACCAGCGCTGCATGCCGGCTCGGCGGGATGCAAGGGCAAGCGCCCGCGATGCGGGAACGGCAATCCGGCGCATGCGAGCGCGCAAGCGCGGCACGCACGGGGCCGGAAGCAGGAATCGAGGCGCTAGGGCAACAACGAAGCGGCGTGATACGGCCGCAGCGCATTGTGCGCACGGGCCGTGCCGACATTGAAACGGCGCACGCAACGCCGGGAAATGACGACGAAGATAGGCAGGCTTGGGCTAGCGCGATACTCGCCGCAGCCGGTTTCGGGGGACACGGCGACACGCGGCGATGCCGCGTACCGACTTCGGTCCCGACTGACCAGGGGGCCTCGGACTCTCACGATCACACTCGACTGACTGTTTAAAGTATTGAACGCGTCGAGCCCCGCGGGAGATGGATTCGCACGAGCGCTCGACACGCCGGCTGGCCGTCGGTGGCGATCGGTGCACTGCGCGAGTCGCGCAAACTGGCGTCATTCGGGCCAGAGTGATCGGCATGACGGCTTGCTGGGGTTTAGCTTAACGTATTCCCGGACGGCGTCAATCGCCTTTCAAAATTCCAAGCCGGGTATTTACCCTGAGCCCGTTCGTCGCCAGCCCGCTTAAAATATTCGACAGCCCCGGCGAGCCGACAGCGGCCTCACGACGATTTTTCCAGCCGCGCATCGTCCGGATTCCGAACCGTCCAGCCGCTCGCCGCCGGCGAGCCGGAGCCGTCCGATGTCCGTCGAAGTCGCCACGCGCCTGCAGTTCATCCGCAAGAAGCACGGCCTGTCGCAACGCGAACTCGCGAAGCGCGCGGGCGTCACCAACGGCACCATCTCGCTGATCGAGCAGAACCGCGTGAGCCCCTCGGTCGGCTCGCTCAAGAAGCTGCTCGAATGCATCCCGATGAGCCTGGCGGAGTTCTTCACCTTCGAGTTCGAGGACGATGCGCCGGTGGTGTGGCGCCGCGACGAGATGCCGAATCTCGGCGACGAGGCCACGCCGCGCTACCTGGCCGGCGCGACCGTGCGCGAGCGCGCGATCACCCTGCTTCGTCAGGTCTACGAACCGCTCGGCGATTCGGGCGAGCAACCGCTCCAGCATCCGGGGCAGCTCGGCGGCATCGTCACGGCCGGGCAACTGGAGTTGATCGTCTCGGGCCGCACCTGGCGGCTCGATCCGGGCGATAGCTATTATTTCGAGGGTCGCCTGCCCCATCGCTTCCGCAACCCGAGCGCCGATACGCGCTGCGAATTCGTCTCGGCCGCCACGCCGCCGACCGATTGATCCATCCAGCGCTCGACCGCGCGGCCGCGCGCCGAGCCTCACTGAACAGGACCCGCCCATGACCCATACCTTCGCCGACTGGCAGCGACTCGCCGCCTCGCTAGAGATCGAGGGTCGCGCCTTCGTCGACGGCGCCTATCGCGATGCCGCGAGCGGCCGCCGCTTCGACTGCGTGAGCCCGATCGACGGCCGCGTGCTCGCCCACATCGCCGACAGCGGCGCCGAGGACGTCGATGCCGCCGTGGCCGCCGCGCGCCGCGCCTTCGACGGCGGCGGCTGGTCCGGCCTCGCGCCGCGCGAGCGCCGCACCATCCTGCTGCGCTTCGCGGCCGCGCTGCGCGAGCACCAGGACGAACTGGCCGTGCTCGAGACCATCGACGCCGGCAAGCCGATCGCCGATACCACCTCGGTCGACATCCCCGGCGCCGCCTATTGCGTCGAATGGTTCGCCGAGGCGATCGACAAGATCGGCGGCGAGGTCGCGCCGGTCGATCCGAAGCTGGTCGGGCTCGTCACGCGCGAGCCGGTAGGCGTGGTGGCGGCCGTGGTGCCCTGGAATTTTCCGCTGCTGATGGCGGCCTGGAAGTTCGCGCCGGCGCTGGCGGCCGGCAACAGCGTGGTGCTGAAGCCTTCGGAGAAATCGCCGCTGACGGCGATCCGCGTCGCCAAGCTGGCCTTCGACGCCGGCATTCCCGCCGGCGTGTTCAACGTGCTGCCGGGCGGCGGCGAGCCGGGCAAGCAGCTGGCGCTGCATCGCGACGTCGATTGCCTGGCGTTCACCGGCTCGACCGCGGTCGGCAAGCAGATCATGCAATACGCCGGCCAGTCGAACCTCAAGCGCGTCTGGCTGGAGCTCGGCGGCAAGTCGCCGAACATCGTGCTGCCCGATTGCCCCGACCTGGACCGCGCGGCGGCCGCCGCGGCCGGCGCGATCTTCTACAACATGGGCGAGATGTGCACGGCCGGCTCGCGCCTGCTGGTGCACCGCGAGATCCGCGAGCTGTTCGTCGCCAAGCTGCTGGAAGCCGCCAAGGCCTACCAGCCCGGCCATCCGCTCGACCCCGCCACCTCGATGGGCGCGATCATCGATCCGATCCAGCTCGAGCGGGTGCTCGGCTACATCGAGACGGGGCAGGCCGAAGCCAGGCTGCTGACGGGCGGCAAGCGCGTGAAGCAGGACAGCGGCGGTCTCTATGTCGAGCCGACCGTGTTCGAGACCGAGGCGAATACGCGGATCGCGCGCGAGGAGATCTTCGGGCCGGTGCTGTCGGTGATCGTGTTCGACACGGTTGACGAGGCGATCCGGATCGCCAACGACAGCGACTACGGGCTCGCGGCCGCCGTCTGGACCGGCAGCCTGGGCACCGCCCACGAGGTATCGCGGCGGCTGCGCGCGGGCACCGTCTGGGTCAACTGCTACGACGAGGGCGGCGACATGAACTTCCCGTTCGGCGGCTACAAGCAATCCGGCAATGGCCGGGACAAGTCGCTGCATGCGCTGGAGAAATACACCGAGCTGAAATCGACGCTGATCCGGCTGCGCTGAGCCTGCGGACGATCGGCAAGACAAAGCGGCGCGTCACCCTTCTCGGGCAACGCGCCGCTTTTTATCGCGCCGTCAGCCGATGCCGGATCAGCGATACGCCAATGCCGTCTTCAGCAGCGTTTCGAGCAAGGGCGCGACCGCATCGGCCTTGCCTTCGTCGTAGGCATAAGGACGCGTCTCGTCCATGTAGGTGATCTGCGCGAGCTCGAGCTGCACCGCGTCGACCTTCGCATCGGGCGCTCCATACTGGCGCGTGATGTAGCCGCCCTTGAAGCGCCCGTTGGCCACGGCGGTATAGGCGCCATGCCGCGTGACCACCTCGGCCAGCGCCTCGCCAAGCCCCGGCGCCGCGCTCGCGCCGTTTGCCGTGCCGAAGTTGAAGTCGGGCAGCCGCCCCTCGAAGAAGCGCGGCACCTGCGAGCGGATCGAATGCGCCTCCCACAGCAGCACGCGGCCATGCTCGGCGGCCAGCCGCGCGATCTCGCCCTTCAGCGCCGTGTGATACGGCAACCAGTAGCGATCGCGGCGGCGCATGATCTCCGCCTCGTCGGGCTGGCCGCCGGCGGGATACAGCGCTTCCTTGTCGAAGGTATCGACCGGCACCAGCCCCGTGGTGTCCTGGCCCGGATACAGGTTCGCATTGTCGGGCGGCCGGTTCAGGTCGACCACGTAGCGCGCGTTGGCGGGCACCAGCACCGAGCCGCCCAGCTCGCGCACGAAGCCATACAGGCGTTCGAGGTGCCAGTCGCAATCGTCGACGTGGGCGGCCACGGGCGTCATGGTCCGCGCGATATCCTCGGGCAGGCGCGTGCCCGCATGAGGAATCGAGACGAGCAGCGGCACGCTGCCCTGGTGCAGGGTGAAAACGGCGGGTTCAGCAACGGCATTCATCGGTTCGAGATCCTTGTCGAGGGGCGCGCCGTTCAGCGCAGCAGTTCCGCGAGCGCGCGGCGGTAGCCGGCGTAGGCCTCCGCCTCGTCGCGATGGCGGCGCGCATCGACCACGCGCTCGCCGCCGGTATAGACGTCGAGCACGGGCGTGTCGCCATGCTCGGCGAACACCACGCCCGACAGCCAGCTCTCGCTGCCGCGCTCCATCAGGCTGGGGTGATCGGGATCGAACACGATCCAGTCGGCGCGGCTGCCCACGCGCAGCGCGCCGACCGGCCGGCCGCTGGCGCGGGCGCCGCCCTCCAGCGAGGCCGCGAACAGCATGTCGGCGACATGCGGCTGCGCCGCATCGGCCAGCACGTTGCGCTCGCGACGCACCAGCCGCTGGCCGTATTCGAGCAGGCGCAGCTCGGCGCGCCAGTCGACGCTGGCATGGCTGTCCGAGCCGATGCCGATCGCGCCTTTCCTGGCGAGGTAGTCGACGGCCGGGAAGATGCCGTCGCCCAGATTCGCCTCGGTGGTCAGGCACAGGCCGGCCACGGCGCCGCTGGCGGCCAGCGCGGCGGTTTCCGCCTCGTCGACATGGGTCGCGTGCACCAGGCACCAGCGCGCATCGACCTCGAAGCCGTCGAGCAGCCGCTGCACCGGGCGCATGCCGGTGGTGCGCAGGCAATCCTCGACCTCGGCGGTCTGCTCGGCGATATGGATATGCACCGGCGCATCGGCCGGCAGCCCGGCCAGCAGCACGCGCAACCCCGGCTCGGAGACCGCGCGCAGCGAATGCGGCGCGATGCCGTAGCGCAGCCCCTCATGCTCGGGCACGGCCGAGCGCAGCGAATCGAGCAGCGAGAGCAGGCCTTCCGAGGTGTTGATGAAGCGGCGCTGGTCCTCGCGCGGCGGCTTCTCGCCGAAGCCGCTGTACTGGTAGGCGACCGGCAGCATGGTGATGCCGATGCCGGTCTCGCGCGCCGCGTCGACCACGCGCCGCGCCAGCTCCTCCTGGCGCGGATAACGCTCGCCGTCCTGCATGTGATGGACGTAGTGGAATTCACAGACCGAGGTGTAGCCGCACTTCAGCATCTCGACATAGAGCCAGCGCGCGATCGCGCCGAGCGCGTCGGGCGTCAGCTTCAGCGCGAAGCGGTACATCAGGTCGCGCCAGCTCCAGAAGCTGTCGGACGGATTCGCCCGGTATTCGGTGAGCCCGGCCATCGCGCGCTGGAAGGCGTGCGAATGCAGGTTGGGCATGCCCGGCGCGAGCGGGCCGCGCGCCCGCGCGACGCCTTGCGGGCATGCCACGCCGGCGCGCACCTCGGTGAGCATGCCGCGCTCGTCCCAGCCCAGCAGCACGTCGCGCTGCCAGCCGCCGGGCAGGAAGGCGTTCTCGGCAAACAGCATTGCCTGATTCATCGTGAGGATCCCTTCGAAATTACACGGCGTCGCGACGGAACACGGTCGCGCCGCGCTTGACGACACGCTCGCAGAGCGGCCGTCCGAACCAGTAGGCCAGCTCGGCCAGCGAGGCCACCGGCCAGGCCGCGAAGTCGGCCGCGCGCCCCGCCGCCAGCAGGCCGTGGCGGTCGGCGCGGCCGAGCGCGGCGGCTGCGTGGCGCGTCACGCCCAGCAGCACCTCGGGCACCGTCATGCGAAACAGCGTGCAGCCCATGTTCATGGTCAGCAGCAGCGAGGTGAGCGGCGAGGTGCCGGGATTGTGATCGGTGGCGATCGCGATCGGCACGCCGTGGCGGCGCAGCAGATCGAGCGGCGGCAGTTGCGTCTCGCGGATGAAGTAATAGGCGCCCGGCAGCAGCACGGCCACCGTGCCGGCGGCCTTCATCGCCTCGATGCCGGCCTCGTCGAGATACTCGATGTGGTCGGCCGACAAGGCCCCATGACGCGCGGCCAGCGCCGTGCCGCCCGAGTTCGACAACTGCTCGGCATGCATCTTGACCGGCAGCCCGTGGCGGTGCGCGGCCTCGAACACGCGCTCGCTCTGCGCTAGCGAGAAGCCGATCCGTTCGCAGAACACGTCGACGGCATCCACCAGCCCTTCGGCGGCCAGCGCCGGCAGCATGGTGTCGCAGACGAGATCGATGTAGTCGTCGGCGCGCCCCGCGTATTCGGGCGGCAGCGCATGCGCGCCGAGAAAGGTGGTGTAGACGTCGACCGGGAAGCGTTCGCCGAGCCGGCGCGCCACGCGCAGCATCTTGCGCTCGCTGGCCAGCTCCAGCCCGTAGCCCGACTTGATCTCGATCGCCGTCACGCCCTCGGCCAGCAGCGGCGCGAGCCGTGCCGCGGCCTGCGCGAACAGCGTCGCCTCGTCGGCCTCGCGCGTCGCGCGCACCGTCGAGACGATGCCGCCGCCGCGCCGCGCGACTTCCTCGTAGCTGGCGCCGGCCAGCCGCAGCGCGAACTCGTCGGCGCGCTGGCCGCCATAGACCAGGTGCGTATGGCAGTCGACCAGGCCCGGCGTGACCCAGGCGCCGCCGAGGCTTTCACGCGCCCAGCCGGCGTAGGCGTCGGGCAGCGCCGCGCGCGGGCCGAGCCAGGCGATCGTGCCGTTGGCATCGACGGCCAGCGCCGCGTCGGCAATCGTCTCCTCGGGATCGCCCGAGGCGCAGAGATTCAGTTGATGCCAGACAGTGGGAGTCATCGTTTCATGCAGCCCTGGTTCATGCGGCCGTCCCGGCCGCCTTCGGAGTCAGTTCGATACAGAGCAGCGCGCCTTCGCCGCGCACCGAGCCAGTGATAGCCGTGCCCGGCGCACCTTGCGCATCGATGCGCAAGGTATCGAGCGCGCCGAGCACGACGCTTCCCGCCTCGCCCGCGCCGTCGATCGACACGCTGGGCGTGCCGCTCGCGCAAAACAGCAGCACGGTCGCGGCGCTCGAATCGATGCCTGCGCCATCGGCGAGGATCGAGACTCGCCCCGTCACGGCCGAGCGCCGCGTCATCAGGTTGAAGTCGCGGGTCGGGCCGTCGTTCAGCTCGGCCGACAAGGCCAGCTCGCCGTCGAAGTCGAAGCGATCGAGCGGCGCGGCCAGCAGGCGCCGCGCGCCGTCCTCGCCGATCAGGCTCATGCCCGCGCCCGAGAGCAGCACCAGGGTGCGATCGATGCCGGGAAAACGCGAGAACGGGCCGGGCTGCGCCACGTCGGCGACGCTCACGCGCCACGCGAAACCGTCGAGCGAGGCGCCCGGCGGCTGCGCCGCGATTTCGCGCGTCACCCCGCCGCCGTTCTTCCACGGCGAGGCGACGAGCTGTTCGGCCCGGATCAGCGAGAGTCGAAGCGGATGAGTCATGGTGCGTTCGCTCAGCGTCCCAGCATCGGCAGCTTGAGGCCGGCCTCGCGCGCGGTTTCCTGCGCGAGTTCGTAGCCGGCATCGGCGTGGCGCATCACGCCCGTGGCCGGATCGTTGAACAGCACGCGGCCCAGGCGCTCCTTCGCGGCATCCGTGCCATCGGCCACGATCACCACGCCCGAGTGCTGCGAGAAGCCCATGCCGACCCCGCCGC
>NZ_VWWC01000135.1:0-19213 GCF_011753175.1 Burkholderia sp. Cy-637
TCCGCACCAGGTCCTCGTGGCGGTGATAGTCGTAGCTCGACCCCGCATGCGCGAGCACGCCGCCGAGCTGCATGCCGCCGTCCACCAGCGCGCGGCCCACCTCGATCAGGCGCTCGCCGGCACCGCGACGCCGGGCGCCGACGTCATCACCACCCAGGCCGCGCACGCCTACACGGGCCGCTTCGCGGTCCGCTACGACGACCGCCTCGGCAAGCCGCAGAACGTCTACGGCAATTTCGCCTGGCAGGAAACCGGCAATGCCATCACGCTCGAGCTGCGCAGCCCGCTCGGCCAGACGCTGGCCATCGTGCGCTCCTCGCCGCAAAACGCCTCGCTCGAGATGCCGGGCCGCGCGCCACGCAGCGCTACCGACGTCGGCCAGCTGATGCGCGACACGCTCGGCTTCGCGCTGCCGCTCGACGGGCTGCGCTACTGGATGCTGCCGCAGCCTTCGCCGTCCACGCCGGCCGACGTGGTGCGCGAGAGCGGCACGCAGATCAAGCAGATCCGCCAGGACGGCTGGACCATCGACTACCTCGCCTACGCCGACGCGCCCGCCACCGGCGTCAAGCGCCTGAACCTGACACGCGAGGATCCGCCGCTCGACATCAAGCTCGTGCTCGACCGCTGATCCCGCCTTTTGCCAAGAAGTCCCCAAGCATGACCGATACATCCCGCTCGCTGCGCGACTGCCTCGCCCCGGCGAAACTCAACCTGTTCCTGCACATCACGGGCCGCCGCCCGGATGGTTACCACTCGCTGCAGACCGTGTTCCAGTTGCTCGACTGGGGCGACCGGCTGCACTACACGCTGCGCGAGGACGGTGAGGTCCACCGCCTCACCGAGGTGGCGGGCGTGCCCGAGGAACAGGACCTGGTGGTGCGCGCCGCGCGCCTGCTGCAGGCTCACACGGGCACCACGCTCGGCGTCGACATCGAGATCGACAAGGTGCTGCCGATGGGCGCGGGCCTGGGCGGCGGCAGCTCCGACGCGGCCACCACCCTGCTCGCCCTGAACCGCCTCTGGAAACTCGACCTGCCGCGCGCTGAACTTCAGGCGCTGGCCGTGAAACTGGGCGCCGACGTGCCCTTCTTCGTGTTCGGAAAAAATGCGTTCGCGGAGGGTATCGGAGAGGCACTGGAGCAGGTAGAATTGCCGGCTCGCTGGTTCCTGGTTGTGACGCCTCGAGTTCACGTACCGACCGCTGAAATTTTTTCAGATAAGTCGTTGACAAGAGATTCGAGACCCATCACAATTACGGACTTTCTTGCACAGCAAAGCAGCAAGGGTTGGCCAGACAGCTTCGGCCAAAACGACATGCAAGCGGTTGTGACAAAGAAGTACGCGGAAGTTGCAAAGGTAGTCAAAGCGTTGTATGATTTGACCCCTTCGCGGATGACCGGCTCTGGAGCTAGTGTCTTCGCAGCGTTCGGTAGCAAGCAGGAGGCTCAGGCAGCACAAGCCACCTTGCCGGCAGACTGGAACAGCGCTGTTACCGGAAGCCTGGGTGAACATCCACTCTTCGCTTTCGCGTCATAAGTTTTGCTGCATCGGATGTCCTACACTTCCGGTGAAGCTCAAAGTTGAGTGTAGGGGAGTCGCCAAGTTGGTCAAGGCACCGGATTTTGATTCCGGCATGCGAGGGTTCGAGTCCTTCCTCCCCTGCCAAAGTTTCCTCAGTTATTCCCGCCCCCAGCCCGAAGCAGGTTCATGATGAGCAGCCATGACGGCCTGATGGTTTTCACTGGCAACGCGAACCCCGCGCTTGCGCAGAAAGTCGTCGACAATCTCGGTATTCCGCTTGGCAAGGCCATGGTCAGCCGTTTCTCCGACGGTGAAATCCAGGTCGAGATCCAGGAAAACGTGCGCGGCAAGGACTGTTTCGTCCTGCAGTCCACCTGCGCACCGACGAACGACAACCTGATGGAACTGATGATCATGGTCGATGCGCTCAAGCGCGCATCCGCCGGCCGGATCACCGCCGCCATCCCCTACTTCGGTTATGCGCGCCAGGATCGCCGCCCGCGTTCGGCGCGCGTCGCGATCTCCGCGAAGATCGTCGCGAACATGCTGGAAATCGCCGGCGTCGAGCGGATCATCACGATGGATCTGCATGCCGACCAGATCCAGGGCTTCTTCGATATCCCGGTCGACAACATCTACGCCACGCCGATCCTGCTGGGCGACCTGCGCAAGCAGAACCATCCGGACCTGCTGGTGGTGTCGCCGGACGTCGGCGGCGTGGTGCGCGCCCGGGCGCTGGCCAAGCAACTGAACTGCGATCTCGCGATCATCGACAAGCGTCGCCCGAAGGCGAACGTCGCCGAGGTGATGAACATCATCGGTGAAGTCGAAGGCCGCACCTGCGTGATCATGGACGACATGGTCGATACCGCCGGCACGCTCTGCAAGGCCGCGCAAGTGCTCAAGCAGCGCGGCGCCAAGCGCGTGTTCGCCTACGCGACGCACCCGGTGCTGTCGGGCGGCGCGGCAGCGCGGATCGACGCCTCGGAACTCGACGAACTGGTCGTGACCGACACCATCCCGCTGAGCGCAGAGTCGCTCGGCTGCGCCAAGATCCGCGCGCTGTCGAGCGCCGATCTGCTCGCCGAAACCTTCGCGCGCATCCGCCGCGGCGATTCGGTGATGTCGCTGTTCGCCGAGTCCTGATCCCGGCGATCGCACGAATTCGGTAGTCCGCGAAAAGCGAAGCCTGAAGCTTCGCTTTTTGCACAAACGGCCCGGAAGGACGAAACCCGGGCCGGTTTTTTGGGGCCGCAAGGCCTCGTTCAACTGCCTGGTCGCGGGCAGCAATGGAGAATCTCATGAAAGTCGTCGCTTTCGAGCGCACACTGCAAGGTACGGGTGCGAGCCGCCGCCTGCGCAACACGGGCAAGACCACGGGTATCGTCTACGGTGGCGAAGCTGCCCCGCAAATGATCGAACTCGATCACAACGCCCTGTGGCACGCCCTGAAGAAGGAAGCCTTCCACTCGTCGATCCTCGATCTCGAAGTGGCCGGCAAGTCGCAAAACGTGCTGCTGCGTGACGTGCAATACCACCCGTTCCGCCAGCTCGTGCTGCACGTGGACTTCCAGCGCGTCGATGCATCGAAGAAGCTGCACACCAAGGTGCCGGTCCACTTCCTGAACGCCGAAGTCAGCCCGGCCGTGAAGCTGTCGAGCGCCGTCGTCTCGCACGTGGTCGTGGAACTCGACATCGAGTGCCTGCCGGCCGCCCTGCCGGAATTCCTGGAAGTCGACCTGTCGAAGCTGGAAGCCGGTCAATCGGTCCACGCCAAGGACATCGTGCTGCCGAACGGCGTCTCGCTGGTCGCGCACGTCGACGCCGAAAACCCGGTGATCGCGACCGCGACGATCCCGGCCGGCGCCGTGTCGGACGAAGCTGCTGCAGGCGAAGGCGAAACGCCGGCTGCCTAAGCTGTCCAGCACATTCGCACCGTCGCGGGATGGACGGTCGAAGCAACCCGCCGCGGCTCGCCCGGCGGGTTTTTTCATTCTTGCGGCCTCAACATCATGATCAAACTGATCGTCGGCCTCGGCAATCCGGGCGCCGAATACACGGCGACGCGTCATAACGCCGGCTTCTGGCTGGTCGACCAGCTCGCCCGCGAAGCCGGCGCGTCGCTGCGCGACGAGCGACGCTTCCACGGCCATTACGCCAAGGCACGGCTGTATGGCGAGGAAGTGCACCTGCTCGAGCCGCAGACCTACATGAACCGCTCCGGCCAGTCGGTGGTCGCGGTGGCGCAGTTCTTCAAGATCCTGCCCGACGAGATCCTGGTCGCGCACGACGAGCTCGACCTGCCGCCCGGCTCAGTCAAGCTCAAGCTCGGCGGCGGCAGCGGCGGCCACAACGGCCTGAAGGACATCTCGGCGCATCTGTCCTCGCAGCAATACTGGCGACTGCGAATCGGCATCGGCCATCCGCGCGAGCTGATCCCCGAGGGCGCGCGTGCCGGCGCCAAGCCCGACGTGGCGAACTTCGTGCTGAAGCCGCCGCGCCGCGAGGAACAGGAGGTGATCGACGCCTCGATCGAGCGCTCGCTCGCCGTGATGCCGATCTTCGTGAAGGGCGAAACCGAGCGCGCGGTGATGCAGCTGCATCGCAACGGCGCCTGAGCGGCGCGAGCCCGTTCGCCATTTCCATGCCCGCAGCGACGCGCCCGGCGCGCGCCGCCTGCGTTAAGCTGCACGTTTTCAGTCAGGAGCCCGTGGTGAGCCGTTATTGGAGCAAGATCGTTGAGCAGCTCGTTCCCTATGTGCCGGGCGAACAGCCGGCGCTGGCGAACCCCGTCAAGCTGAACACCAACGAGAACCCGTATCCGCCCTCGCCGCGCGTGGTCGCGGCGATCGCGCGGGAGCTCGGCGAGGCCGGCGAATCGCTGCGCCGCTATCCCGACCCGCTCGCGCGCGGCCTGCGCGAGACCGTCGCCGCGCATCACGGCCTGAGCCCGGACCAGGTATTCGTCGGCAACGGCTCCGACGAGGTGCTCGCCCATACCTTCCAGGCCCTGCTCCAGCACGAGCGGCCGATCCGCTTCCCCGACATCACCTACAGCTTCTACCCGACCTACGCGCGCCTGTACGGCGTCGAATACGAGGCGGTACCGCTCGCCGAGGACTTCTCGATCCGCGTCGAGGACTATCTCGGCGGCAACGGCGGCGTGCTGTTCCCGAATCCGAACGCGCCCACCGGCCGCGCCCTGCCGCTCGCCGACGTGGAGCGGATCGTGGCGGGCAATCCCGACGCGGTGGTGGTGGTCGACGAGGCCTATGTCGATTTCGGCGCCGAATCGGCGATCTCGCTGATCGCCCGCCATCCGAACCTGCTGGTGGTGCACACCACCTCGAAGGCACGTTCGCTGGCCGGCATGCGGGTGGGTTTCGCCTTTGGCGACGCGCAGCTGATCGAGGCGCTGAACCGCGTCAAGGACAGCTTCAACTCCTATCCGCTGGACCGGCTCGCCCAGGTCGCCGCCCAGGCCGCCTACGAGGATCGCGACTATTTCGAGGCCGGCTGCGCGCGCGTGATCGAGAGCCGTGCGCGCCTGGACGCCGCGCTGACGAGCCTCGGCTTCGAGATCGTGCCCTCGGCCGCGAACTTCGTGTTCGCGCGCCATCCCGGCCACGACGCGGGCCAGCTCGCCGCCGCGCTGAAGACGCGCGAGATCTTCGTTCGGCACTTCAAGCTGCCGCGCATCGACCAGTACCTGCGGATCACGATCGGCACCGACGCGGAATGCGAGGCGCTGGTGGCCGCGCTGCGCGAACTGCTGGGCTGAGGAGGCCGCGCGGGCCTGCTTGCCGAGCCGCGGCGGCCCGCCATGGACCGCCAAACGAAAACAGGCCGATGGGCAAACGCCCATCGGCCTGTTTCATGTCGGCTCGCGCCAATCGTCGAGCGAGCCCGAGGCGCGCCGGCGCCAGCTCAGGACGAGGTGCCGCCTTCGTCGCCCGAGGCGATCAGCAGGCGGTACTTCGCCATCAACTGGTCCTGCGTCTCCGCGTGCTGCGGATCGCGCGGAATGCATTCGACGGGGCAGACCTGCTGGCACTGCGGTTCGTCGAAGTGGCCGACGCATTCGGTGCACTTGTTCGGATCGATCACGTAGATGTCCGGACCCATCGAAATCGCGCCGTTCGGGCACTCGGGCTCGCACACGTCGCAATTGATGCACTCGTCGGTAATCATCAAAGCCATGCTGGTCTCACTTCCGCCGGCCTCGCGCCGGCACATGCTGCTGGGCCGGCGACGAAGCCTCGCGCCTCACTCGGCCGGCTGCTGGCCCATCGCGGCCACCTTCTCGGTCAGCCACTTCTCGACCGAGGGGAATACGAACTTGCTGACATCGCCGCCCAACTGGGCGATCTCGCGCACGATGGTGCCCGAGATGAACTGGTACTGGTCGGACGGCGTCATGAACATGGTCTCGACGTCGGGCAACAGATAGCGGTTCATGCCGGCCATCTGGAACTCGTACTCGAAATCGGAGACGGCGCGCAGCCCCCTGACGATCACGCGCGCGTTGTTGGCGCGCACGAAGTCCTTCAGGAGGCCGGTGAAGCCCATCACCTTCACGTTCGGATAATGGCCGAGCACCTCGTTCGCGATCTTCAGGCGCTCCTCGAGCGAGAAGAACGGCTTTTTCGCCCGGCTGTCGGCCACGCCGACGACCAGCGTATCAAAAATGCTCGAGGCGCGTCGCACGAGATCCTCGTGCCCGCGCGTCAGCGGATCGAACGTACCCGGGTACACGGCGACTACCATGTCGCTCCTCCTGTGAACTTGCAATTGGGGCAGCAGCAATACGGTTCGCGCGCCGCCGCCGTGATGGGCGCACGTCGCGGATCACACGCGGCGCCTCGTTGGAAACGCGCATTATTCATCATTTTCGCGTTGCAGCAAATGATAGTGGACCGCGCCGGCCTTGCCCTCGCGCGTCACCACCCAGCCGGCCAGCGCCTCGTGCCCGGCGGGATCGAGCGGCTCGCCCGATTCCACGTACAGGTCGCCGCCCGGGGCGACGAGCCGCGCCGCGAGCGTCAGGGCGCGCGCGAACAGTTCCGCATCGCCGAAGGGCGGATCGAGGAACACCACCTCGAACGAAGCGGGCGCCAAGCCCGCCGCGAGCCGCAGCGCGTCGGCCTCGGCCACTTCCACGTTGCGCGCCGACAGCTTCTCGCGAATCGCGCGCAATTGCCCGGCCGCGCGCGCATTGCGCTCCACCATCACCACGCTGGCCGCGCCGCGCGAGGCGGCCTCGAAACCGAGCGCGCCGGTGCCGGCGAACAGGTCGAGGCAGCGGCGGCCGTCGAGATCCTGGCCGAGCCAGTTGAACAGCGTCTCGCGCACGCGATCGGGCGTGGGACGCAGGCCGTCGAGGTCGAGTACCGGCAGCGGCGTGCGTTTCCACTCGCCGCCGATGATGCGCACCGAGTGCGGCTTGCCGCGGGCGGCGCTGGCGGACGGGCGGGCGGAGGGCGAACGGGGCATACGAAATCGGCTGGAACGGGGTGATCGGGACGGGCTCGGGGCCCGGAACAGGCGCACGTTACCACAGCCGGCGACGGGCCTCGCCGCGCTCGACACGACGCGCGGCATGATGCGCCTGATAAAATCACGTGTTTTGGGTCGCCGGCCGAGCCGCCGCGTTCCCGCCCCTCTTCCCCAAGCCAGCAGACCATGTTCAGCTTCTTCAAACGATTGATCGGCTCGAAGGCCGACGGCGCGCCGACCGACGACCAGGACGCGCCGACGGACCGGCAGGACGACGCCGAGGCCCCCGCGGCCGAGGCGCCCCGGCCCGTCGAGCGGGTCGCCGCGCCCACCCCGGCGCCGGCGGTTCCGGTCGAGCCGGCCGCGCCCGCGCAAGTCGCCCCTGCTCTCCCCGCCGCCGCGCACGAAGACGAAGCGCAGGCCGTCACGGCCGTCGAGATCGTGCCGCCGCCCGCGCCGAAGCCGGCCGCCAAGAAATCCTGGATCGCGCGCCTGCGCTCGGGCCTGTCGAAGACCAGTTCCAGCCTGACCAGCGTCTTCGTCAGCACCAGGATCGACGAGGATCTCTACGAGGAGCTCGAGACCGCGCTGCTGATGTCCGACGCCGGCGTCGACGCCACCGAGTACCTGCTCGGCGCGCTGCGCGAGAAGGTCAAGGCCGAGCGGCTGACCGATCCGCAGCAGGTCAAGGCGGCCCTGCGCGGCCTGCTGATCGCGCTGCTCGCGCCGCTCGAGAAGTCGCTGATGCTGGGCCGCGCGCAGCCGCTGGTGATGATGATCGCGGGCGTCAACGGCGCCGGCAAGACCACCAGCATCGGCAAGCTGGCCAAGCACCTGCAGAGCTTCGACCAGTCGGTGCTGCTGGCCGCCGGCGACACCTTCCGCGCCGCCGCGCGCGAGCAGCTCGCGATCTGGGGCGAGCGCAACAACGTGACGGTGGTGCAGCAGGAAAGCGGCGATCCGGCCGCGGTGATCTTCGACGCGGTGGGCGCCGCGCGCGCGCGCAAGATCAACGTGGTGATGGCCGATACGGCGGGCCGCCTGCCCACCCAGCTGCACCTGATGGAGGAGCTGCGCAAGGTCAAGCGCGTGATCGGCAAGGCACAGGCCGACGCGCCGCACGAGGTGCTGCTGGTGATCGACGCCAACACCGGCCAGAACGCGCTCGCCCAGGTGAAGGCCTTCGACGACGCGCTGGGCCTCACCGGCCTGATCGTCACCAAGCTCGACGGCACCGCGAAGGGCGGCATCCTCGCCGCGATCGCGCGGCAGCGGCCGGTGCCGGTCTACTTCATCGGCGTCGGCGAGAAGGTGGAGGACCTGCAGCCCTTCAATGCCGAGGAGTTCACCGACGCGCTGCTGGGCTGAGCCCGGCCTCGCCAGGAAACAGGAAAGGACGCCTCGGCGTCCTTTTTCCTTTTCGTCGCCACCCTCGCTTCGTTATTCCGCATCCGGCTGCGCCTCGGGCGCCGCCGCGCGAAATGCATCGAGCGTCATCGCATGCGCGTGGATGCGCGCCAGCGTCGGATAGGGCGCCAGGTCGAGCTCGAAACGCTGCGCGTTGTAGATCTGCGGGATCAGGCACAGGTCGGCCTGCGTGGGCGTATCGCCGTAACAGAGCTTGCCGGTGCGTGGATCCGCGGCGAGCTTCGCTTCCAGCGTCGCGAAACCCTGCTCGATCCAGTGCCGGTACCAGGCGTTCTTGGGCTCCTCGGCCACGCCGAGCGTGCGCTTCAGGTAGCGCAGCACGCGCAGGTTGTCGAGCGGATGGATCTCGCAGGCGATCTGCAGCGCGATCGCCCGCACATGCGCGCGACCGGCCGGCGAACGCGGCAGCAGCGGCGGCTCGGGCACGGTCTCGTCGAGATACTCGAGGATCGCCAGCGACTGCTGCAAGGTGACCGCGCCATCGACGAGGGTCGGCACCAGCGCGTCGGGATTCAGCGCGCGGTAGTCCTCGCGCAACTGCTCGCCGCCGCCGCGCAGCATGTGCACGGCCTGGTAGTCGAAGGGCAGCCCCTTCAGGTGCAGCGCGATGCGCACGCGAAACGAGGCGGAGCTGCGGAAATAGCCGTAGAGCTTCATCGGTTGCGGTCCCTCATGGAATCGACGCGGGAATGAATGCGTCATTGTGCCGGTTTCCGTCGCCGCGCCGAGGCCTGAAGCGCGCCTTCGACCATGGCGCAGCCGGGCCGCGTGCTTGCCAGAATCCGGCAAATGCGGTACTCAGTGGGCTTCCCGCAGATCCGGGCGACGGCGCGTCAAGGCGAGGCCCGAGCCCCAAGCCCCCACGCCTCGATGACCGACGTCCGCCCCCAATCCGCCCCGCTCGAACCGTTTGCCTGCGCCCGCTTCATCAAGGAGATCGGCCGCGGCCCGCATGGCGCCCGCGCGCTGTCGCCCGAGAATACCTTCGCGCTCTACCAGGCCATGCTCGACGGCCGCGTCTCGGACGTCGAGCTGGGCGCGGTGCTGATCGCCTACCGGCTCAAGGGCGAGACGGCCGAGGAGCTGGCTGCCATGCTGGCGGCGGCACAAGCCTCGTTCGCGCCGCTCGCGGGCGAGCGCGGCGCCTATCGGCCGGTATCGATCCCGAGCTACAACGGCGCGCGCAAGCAGCCCAACCTGGTGCCGCTGCTGGCCCTGCTGCTGGCTCGCGAGGGCGTGCCGGTGCTGGTGCATGGCGTCAGCGTCGATCCGGGTCGCGTGACCAGCGCCGAGATCTTCGCCGAACTGGCGATGCCGGCTGCGGCCTCGCATGCCGATGCCGAGCGCGACCTGGCCGCGCGCCGGGTCGCCTTCATGCCGCTCGAGGCGCTGGCGCCGAAGCTCGCGCGGCTGCTCGCGCTGCGCCGCGTGCTCGGCGTGCGCAACTCCACGCATACGCTGGTCAAGCTGCTGCAGCCGTTCGCGCCGCTCGGGCTGCGGCTCGTCAACTACACGCATCCGCCCTACCGCGACAGCCTCGCGCAACTGTTCCGCGAACATCCCGAGGCGGCCGCGGGCGGCGCGCTGCTCGCGCGCGGCACCGAGGGCGAGGCGGTGGCCGACACGCGCCGGCAGGTGCAGGTCGACTGGCTGCACGACGGGCTCTGCGAGACGCTGGTCGCACCGGAGCGCTCCTCGCCCGACGCGCCGCCGGTGGAGCTGCCCGAGTCGAAGGACGCGGCCACCACGGCCGCCTGGACGCGCGCGGCGCTGGCCGGCGAGGTGGCCGTGCCCGAGGCGCTGGCGCGGCAGGTCGAGACGATCCTGCGCGTGGCGCGCATCGAGGGCTGAGC
Organism: Burkholderia sp. Cy-637; assembly: GCF_011753175.1. Lineage (NCBI taxonomy): Bacteria > Pseudomonadati > Pseudomonadota > Betaproteobacteria > Burkholderiales > Burkholderiaceae > Burkholderia > Burkholderia sp. Cy-637. The sequence continues at coordinate 10,302 of NZ_VWWC01000135.1, forward strand.
CGGGCTGCCATCGAAACTCGGGCGCCGGCAGCCGGTGCCTCCCCAGGCATCGCCTGCCGAACCACCTATTCGGGTCTCGATCGCATCGTCCTAACTCCTCGCGTCCGATCCGCGGCAAGACCTGTCCGAATTGCGACAGGCTGCCGCCACTTGACCGATTGACAACGCGAAACGACATCGCATAAAGTTGTCGCCATGCGTTCCTTTCCGAACCCCCTCCGAATTACCTCCGGCCGCCTAGCGCGGTCGCTATCGCTACGACTAGCGTAAAGCTGTCGTCGCGCCGTGCACCCCGCACGGTCCCCCCTGAGCAGTTCTCGCAGTTCCTTCTCGTCGTTTTTTAAAACCCGTAGTCGTCAGCCGTCGTCCGTCCATCCGTCGGGCGACCGCGAAGATCCGCCGCATCGTCACGCGAACTCGCGCGGCCGTGCGCAGGCAGCGCCACCTGATCCGTTGCCGCCCGTCTTCGCTCGCGACTGAATCGCCTCGAGGCCAAGATGAAGCGCAACCCCGCCGACAAGTACCGCCCCTTCGAACCCGTCCGACTCACCGGCCGCAAGTGGCCGACCCGCAGCATCGAGCAGGCGCCGATCTGGATGAGCACCGATCTGCGCGACGGCAACCAGTCCTTGATCGAGCCAATGAGCATCGAGCAGAAGCTCGAGTTCTTCGAGATGCTGGTCGCGATCGGTTTCAAGGAAATCGAAGTCGGTTTTCCCTCGGCCTCGCAGACCGACTTCGACTTCGTGCGCAAGCTGATCGACGAGAAGCGGATTCCCGACGACGTGACCATCGAGGTGCTGGTGCAGTCGCGCGAGGACCTGATCGCCCGCACCTTCGAAGCGCTCGACGGCGCCTCGCGCGCGATCGTCCATCTCTACAACGCGATCAGCCCGTCGTTCCGCAAGATCGTGTTCGGGCTCTCGAAGGAGCAGGTCAAGGCGCTCGCGGTGGATGGCACGCGCATGATCAAGGAGCAGGCGCAGGCGCGCCCCGGCACGCACTGGACCTACCAGTACTCGCCCGAGACATTCAGCATGACCGAACTGGCCTTCGCCCGCGAGGTGTGCGACGCGGTCGCCCAGACCTGGCGCCCGACCCGCGATCACAAGATGATCGTGAACCTGCCGGCCACCGTCGAGGCCGCCACGCCGAACGTGTTCGCCGACCAGATCGAATGGATGGACCGCAACCTCGGCTACCGCGACAGCATCGTCCTGTCGGTGCATCCGCACAACGACCGCGGCACCGCCGTGGCCGCCGCCGAGCTCGCCCTGCTGGCCGGCGCCGATCGCATCGAAGGCTGCCTGTTCGGCAACGGCGAGCGCACCGGCAACGTCGATCTCGTCACGCTCGCGCTCAACCTCTACACGCAGGGCATCGACCCGGGCCTCGACTTCTCCGACATCGACGCGGTGCGCCGCGTGGTCGAGCGCTGCAACCAGTTGCCGGTGCATCCGCGCCATCCCTATGCGGGCGACCTGGTGTTCACGGCCTTCTCGGGCTCGCACCAGGATGCGATCCGCAAGGGTCTCGCCCAGCAGCGTCCCGACGCGATCTGGGAAGTGCCCTACCTGCCGATCGACCCGGCCGACCTCGGCCGCAGCTACGACGCCGTGATCCGCGTCAACAGCCAGTCGGGCAAGGGCGGGGCGACCTATCTGCTCGAGCGCGGCATGGGCTTCACGCCGCCGCGCCGCGTGCAGATCGAGTTCAGCCACGCGGTGCAGACGGTGGCCGATCGCTCGGGCGAGGAGGTGACGGGCGACGCGATCTGCTCGCTGTTCCGTCGCGAGTATTTCGAGACCACCGGGCCGGCCGCGCGCCACGGCGGCACCATGAGCTGGCAGCGCCACGAGATTGCCGCGGGTGCCGCGATTCCCGGCGACGCCGGCGAGGAAGCGGTGGTCGCGCATGCCGCCGCGGCATTCGCGAACGCGGCAGGCACCACGATCGAGATCGTCTCGGTCGAGTCGGCGCGCACCGTCGACGGCCGCGTGGCCGTATTCGTCGGCGCCAGGATGGGCGACGCGCCGATGCGTTACGGCGTCGGCGCGCACGAGGAAGCCGTGGTGGCCGCCATCGATGCGCTCGCCAGCTCGATCAACCGCTCGGACTGGCATTGCTCGGATCGCCGCGCGGCGGCCTGAACCCGATCAAGCCTCATCAGCCATGGTCCGGCCGGCCCCGACAACCCGGCCGGCACGCCTTGCGCGACCGGTGCGACGTCGAGCGATCCTCGGCGCCGCGCAATGAAAAAGCGGCCCAGCAGGCCGCTTCGAATGCCGATGAATGCCAACCGCATTCACCAGCGTCCCGCCACCGCGGGGCTTCAGGCTTCGGTCGCGCAGCGCGTGGCATGCCAGGCCAGCAAGCGCCACTGCCCGCTTTCCTGGGCCTGTAGCGCGGTATAGGCGATCGGGAAGACGATGCCGCCGTTGTTCGCCTCGAGCTCGACGATCACGCGGCCGGTGACGACAAACGCCTCGCCGCCGACCGGCATCACGTCCTGCGACTGCACTTCGATCTGACGATAACGACGCCGGCCGGCGGTGATCGCGTCGATGAACTGCTGTTTCGACTCGCGCTTGCCATTGGTATGCACGTAGTAGACGTGTTCCGAGAGCAAGGCGTCGAGCGCCTCGCCATCGCCTTCGACCATCGCGCGGAACCGGTCGCGCTCCAGTGCACGGATCGCCTCGATCACTTTCGCCATCATCGCCGCACTCCCAGACTCCGCGCGCCGGGCGCGTGCCGTTCAGAAGTTGTACTGCACGTAGATTTGGCTGAAATTTATACCAGGATTCGGATCTTTGATACTGGCGTTCGACTCGTGCTGGAAGCGAAAGCCGGCCTGGTACTGCTGGTGGCCGCCGAACTGCGCGCCAACGCCGACCATGTCGGCGAACTGGAACGCCGTCGACATCGTGTAGTTGGTCGCGATGGTCGGGTGGGTCAGCAGGCGCAGGCCCACGCCGGCCTCGAAGAACGGCCGGATCGCGCCGCTGCGCTTGATGAAGCGGAACACCGGCGTGACCCCGAATTCGCCAATGTTCGCATTGACGGCGTGATCGCCGCCGTAATGCCAGTACGAGGCGTGACCTTCCATCACGAAGGTGAAATGCCAGTCGCCCATCTGCCACCAGGACCAGCCAGGATCCCAGACCACGCCGAGATCGGCCTTCTTCATGTCGTGGTCGGCGATGCCGCCCGCGAGCTGTACCCCCCAGCGGTCGGCGAACGCGGCGTTCGAGCCGCCCGCCAGGGTGGCGGCCAGCACCGCGCCAGCCAGCCACCGTCCCGCCCTGAGACTTTTCTTGTTCTGCATCCTTCACTCCAGATTCCGGGGTTGAATGGAGCGCCGGCGCGGGTCTCGCGTCCGGCTCAAATCGAACAGCATCTTATGGTAAAGGACATTTCTGATCGGCATCGTCTCGCGAAATGGTTTGCTTCGCAATCGACAAGAATCGAAATCCTGTGCCGGAAAGTGATTGAAAAAACGTCAATTTGAATCGATCACGATCCGCTGCACCTAGGTAGAAACGAGTAGTATCTATCGACATGAGAACTTCGATAGATCTGCGGGAACTCGAATGGCCCTGCCCCCTCTAAGTCTTTAGCACTCACTTGGCGAGAGTGCTAAGATAGCTCGTGGAATCGCCTTGTAACGGGGCTTGTCCCTGATTCCAAAGGAGTTTACGTAAGTGAGCAACGCTCTGACCCTTCCGAATACGCTTGGCCCGGTGCCTGCGAAGGCCTCGTCGGCAGGCTCGCTGGCGCTCGCGTCCCAATCGATGCTGCCCGGCCAGCTGGGCAATATCGACGCCTATATCCAGTCGGTGAACAGGATCCCGATGCTGACGCTCGAGGAAGAGCGCCAGTACGCGACCGAATTCCGCGACCAGAACAATCTCGAATCGGCCCGCCGGCTGGTGTTGTCGCACCTTCGCCTGGTGGTGTCGATCGCGCGCAACTACCTCGGCTACGGGCTGCCGCACGGCGACCTGATCCAGGAAGGCAATATCGGCCTGATGAAGGCCGTCAAGCGCTTCGATCCGAACCAGAACGTGCGCCTGGTCTCGTATGCGATCCACTGGATCAAGGCCGAGATCCACGAATACATCCTGCGCAACTGGCGCATGGTGAAGGTCGCGACCACCAAGGCGCAGCGCAAGCTGTTCTTCAACCTGCGCAGCCACAAGAAAGGCATGCAGGCGATGACGCCGGAGGAAATCGACGGCCTCGCCCAGGAGCTGAACGTCAAGCGCGAGGATGTCGCCGAGATGGAAACGCGTCTGTCGGGCGGCGATATCGCGCTCGAGGGGCAGGTCGACGACGGCGAGGAATCCTTCGCGCCGATCGCCTACCTGGCCGACTCGCACAACGAGCCGACCGCCGTGATCGCCTCGCGCCAGCGCGACCGCCTGCAGACGGACGGCATCTCGGAAGCGCTGGAGTCGCTCGACGCGCGCAGCCGCCGCATCATCGAGGCGCGCTGGCTCAATGTCGAGGACGATGGCTCGGGCGGCTCGACGCTGCACGACCTGGCCGCCGAATTCGGCGTGTCGGCCGAGCGGATCCGCCAGATCGAGGCCAGCGCGATGAAGAAGATGCGCGCCGCGCTCGCCGCCTACGCATGACGCGAGCGGCCGGCTGATCGCCGGCCCGCCACGCAGTTCCCCCAAGGCCCGCTGTCTCACGACAGCGGGCCTTTTCCTTTTGCGCCGCGTTTTCGATCAGCAATCCTGATCGCCTCGGCGCGGAATGCCATCTACCTGACAAGGGCCGGATTTCGACCTATAAATTGGGATATTCGGCAATCGACCCTACTGTTTCTCAAAGCCGGACACGATTCGATCAAGACTTGCGACACATCAAATGCGGCAGGCCATTTCGCGACCGTCCGCCGCAGATGAATTCGCAAATATCGCACCGCACAATTTTAGAATTTTGGTGTTCTCCCCACGGCGCCGGCCAGCGCCACGATCGTCTCAAAACCAACGACCTCAGGGCGCCGTCCACCAGATCATGCCGCTGATCCTCACCCGCAAATCCGCCTCGCAGGATGCCCGGTCCACGCTGCGCACACGCGTCATCGCCTGGGCCCGGGGGCCCACCCTGGTGCGCGACCTGTCGGTCGTGCTGGCCCTCAAGCTGGTGCTGCTGATGGCGCTCAAGTACGCGTTCTTCAATCACCCGCAGGCCGAGCACATGCAGTTGCCGCCCGCCGTCGTCGCCGCCCGCCTGCTCGGGCCGACGGCCCCCGATTCCTCCAAGGGAGCCCACCATGATCAGTAGCGAAGTCGTCGACCTGTCGCGTCTGCAGTTCGGCATCACCGCGCTCTACCACTTCCTGTTCGTCCCGCTCACGCTCGGCCTGTCCTGGCTGCTCGTGATCATGGAAACCGTCTACGTGATGACGGGCAAGCAGGTCTACAAGGACATGACCCAGTTCTGGGGCAAGCTGTTCGGCATCAACTTCGCGATGGGCGTGACCACCGGCATTACGCTCGAATTCCAGTTCGGCACCAACTGGTCCTACTACTCGCACTACGTCGGCGACATCTTCGGCGTGCCGCTCGCGGTGGAAGGGCTGATGGCCTTCTTCCTCGAATCGACCTTCGTCGGCCTGTTCTTCTTCGGCTGGAACAAGCTCTCGCGCGTCAAGCACCTGATCGTCACCTTCCTGGTGGCGCTCGGCTCGAATCTCTCGGCGCTCTGGATCCTGGTGGCCAACGGCTGGATGAACAACCCGGTGGGCGCCGAGTTCAACTACCAGACCATGCGCATGGAACTGTCGAGCCTGTTCGACGTGCTGTTCAACCCGGTCGCGCAGGTCAAGTTCGTGCATACCGTGTCGGCCGGCTACGTGACGGCCTCGATGTTCGTGCTGGGCATCTCCTCCTGGTACCTGCTGCGCCGCCGCGACACCGCCTTCGCGCTGCGCTCGTTCGCGGTGGCGGCCGGCTTCGGCCTGGCCTCGACGCTGTGCGTGATCGTGCTCGGCGACGAATCGGGCTACACCACCGGCGAAGTGCAGCAGGTCAAGCTGGCCGCGATCGAATCGGAATGGGAAACCACGCCGGCGCCGGCCGCCTTCACGATCTTCGGGATCCCGAACCAGGCCGAGCAGCGCACCGACTACGCGATCCGCATTCCCTATGCGCTGGGCCTGATCGCCACCCGCTCGATCAACGAGCCGGTGGTCGGCCTCAACGAGCTGATCAAGCGCAGCGAGGACCACATCCGCAGCGGCATGATCGCCTACGCGGCACTCGAGAAGCTCAAGGCAGGCGATACCAGCGCGGCCACCCAGGCCAGCTTCGACGCGCACAAGACCTATCTCGGCTACGGGCTGATGCTCAAGCAGTTCACCGCGAACGTCACCGACGCCACGCCGCAGCAAATCGAGCAAGCCGCGAAGAAGACCATCCCGCCGGTGGCGCCGGTGTTCTTCTCGTTCCGCCTGATGGTGCTGCTCGGCTTCATGTTCCTCGCCACCTTCGTGCTCGCCTTCTGGTTCTGCGCGCGCCGCGAACTGCTGCTGCCCAAGCGCCGCTGGTTCCTGCGCTGGGCCGTATGGGCGATCCCGCTGCCGTGGCTGGCCGCCGAGTTCGGCTGGGTGGTGGCCGAGGTGGGCCGCCAGCCCTGGACCATCGCCGGCATCCTGCCTACCCACCTGTCGGCCTCCAGCCTCACGCCCACCGATCTCTACCTGAGCCTCGCCGGCTTCATCCTGTTCTACACGGCGCTGTTCGTGATCGAGATCACGCTGATGTTCAAGTACGCGCGCCTCGGCCCGTCCTCGCTGCATACCGGCCGCTACCACCACGAACAGCAGGCGGCCCCGGCGGCCTGATCGCGCCCGGCTCACCGAAACCGCACAAGGAATCGTCATGGACTACGCAACTCTGAAGGTGATCTGGTGGGTGCTGGTCGGCACGCTGCTGATCGGCTTCGCCCTCACCGACGGCTTCGACATGGGCGCCACCGCCCTGCTGCCCTTCCTCGGCAAGACCGACGACGAGCGCCGCATCATCGTCAACACGGTCGGCGCCACCTGGGAAGGCAACCAGGTCTGGCTGATCACGGCCGGCGGCGCGATGTTCGCGGCCTGGCCGCTGGTCTACGCCGCCTCGTTCTCGGGCTTCTACTTCGCGATGCTGCTGGTGCTGTTCGCGCTGTTCTTCCGGCCGGTCGGCTTCGACTACCGCAGCAAGCGCAGCGACCCGCGCTGGCGCGCCGGCTGGGACTGGGGGCTGTTCATCGGCGGCTTCGTGCCGGCCCTGGTGTTCGGCGTGGCCTTCGGCAACCTGCTGCAGGGCGTGCCCTTCGCCTTCGACAGCGACCTGCGCGTCACCTACACGGGCAGCTTCTGGGCGCTGCTGAACCCGTTCGCGCTGCTCTGCGGGCTGGTCTCGCTGAGCATGCTGGTCGCGCACGGCGCCGCCTTCATCCGCATGAAGACCGAAGGCGTGATCGCCCGCCGCGCGGCCCGCGCGCTGCGCGTCAGCGCGATCGTCGCGATCGTGCTGTTCGCGCTGGCCGGCGCCCTGATCTGCACCTCGATCGGCGGCTACCAGATCACCCAGGCCGCGCCGTTCGATACTGTCGCCAATCCGCTGCTCAAGCAGGTCGCGGCCGGCCACGCGCTGTGGCTGAGCAATTACCACCGCTACCCCTGGATGACGATCGCGCCGGCCATCGCCTTCGTCGGCGGCGTGCTGGCCGCGCTGCTGGCCTGCTCGCGCTTCGAGAAGAGCGCCTTCCTGTCCACCAGCCTGCTGATCATCGGCGTGATCCTGACGGCCGGGTTCTCGATGTTTCCCTTCATCATGCCGTCCTCGCTCGACCCGCGCAGCAGCCTGACGGTCTGGGATTCCACCTCCAGCCACATGACGCTCGAGGTGATGCTGGTGGCCGTGATCGTGTTCCTGCCGCTGATCCTGATCTACACCAGCTGGGTCTATCGGGTGCTGCGCGGCAAGATCACGCCGAAGGTGCTCGAGGACAACAGCCATTCGCTTTACTGACCCATGCGCCGGGCCCCGCTCGGCCCGGCTTGCAGCAACCGACCCGCTCTCTTCCGGAGACTGACTATGTGGTACTTCACCTGGATCCTCGGCATCGGCGTGGCGCTGTCCTTCGGCGTCATCAATGCGATGTGGCTCGAGTCGCAGGAAGCGCTCGACGCGCAGAAGCAGAAAGGCCAGCACTGAGCTTTCCGCTCCACGGCAGAAACGACAAAAGGCACCCGAGGGTGCCTTTTGTGCTTGATGCGCCGCTAGAAACCACTGGTCGGGCGGTACGCTGCCCGACCGGGTTTCCCTGGCCCGGATCAGGCCGGCTGGGCCGCCGCGCCGCCCGTGCCGGTCGACGGCAGACGTGTCGACAGTTGCTGCGCGTAACGCGATGCCGCCGAGCCGCAGACGATGTGGAAGGTGTCGGTCGAGACCCAGGCCACGTCAAGGCTCGCCAGGCGATCGCGATCGACGGCCGATGGATCGCGCACCACCACGCGCAGCCGCGTGGTCGCCACCGCGTCGAGCGACAGCACGTTGGTCGCGCCGCCGAACACGGCCAGCCAGCGCATCGGATCCGGATCGAGCGGGCCCGCCTCGCCAGCCGGCACCGCCGCCGCTGCCGCTGCCGCTGCCGCCGGCGCGCTGACCGCTGCCGCACCGCTGCCGATCGCCGAGCGGATCTCGTCGGCGATCAGGTCCGCTTCCGGCCCGATGATCACCTGCACGCTGCTGCCGCCGCGCTTGAGCACGCCGCGCGCGCCGATCGCCTTCAGGTTCGCTTCCGAAACCTTCTCGGGATCGACCACCGACAGACGCAGGCGCGTGGTGCAGGCATCGACCACCGACAGGTTGGCCGCGCCGCCGAGCGCCGCGATATAGCGGATCGCG
>NZ_VWWC01000136.1:0-18940 GCF_011753175.1 Burkholderia sp. Cy-637
CCTGCCGCCGCGAGGCGATGCGCGACATGGTTGGCCGCCTCGTGCAGGGCACGCGCGGTGACATGCTGGCCCGGCCGGCCCGCGACCAGGCGCGCCGGCTGCGCGAGCAGCGCCGCATCGATCAGGGATGACGCGCAGTCGGACGGCGCCGCATCCGCGAGCCTCGCGTAGCGTTGCGCGAAGGCCGCGTCGTCGCTGAGCGCGAGATCGCCGATGCGGCGCTCGGGATGGGCCAGCAACTGCGCCACGAGGGGGTCGAAGTCGCGCGCGAACTGGCGCGCAGTCGGACGGCGCCGCATCCGCGAGCCTCGCGTAGCGTTGCGCGAAGGCCGCGTCGTCGCTGAGCGCGAGATCGACGATGCGGCGCTCGGGATGGGCCAGCAACTGCGCCACGATGGTGTCGAAGTCGCGCGCGAACTGGCGCGCGACGGTCTCGCTCAACACCTCGGTGCGATATTCGAGGATCAGGTCGATGCTCTCGTCGCCGTCGTAGAGCAGCGCGAGGTCCTGTTTCGCGGCGCCCGTGAAGCAGGCGAGCTGTCGCGTCGCGACGCCGTCCAGATCGAGCATGTCGAGCTCGAAGCGCGCCGGGATCAGCGCCACGTTCAGGGCGGGCGCGGCGGCGTCGCCGAGCTGGCGCCGCGCGATCCGCATCAGGTCGACCTGCGGGAAATCGGCGATCGGCTTGGTCACCCGGCGCTGCTGCCGCATCTGCTCGAGCAGTGCCGCGGCGGTGAGCTGGTCGTCGATCGCCAGGCAGGCGGGCACGAAATTGATGAAGGAACCGAACATCCGGGCAAGGCCGGCCGCGCGCGTGTCGACCGGATAGGCGATCGACACCGCGTCGAGTTGCAGATAGCGATGCAGCAGCACGCCGAACGCGCTCATCAGCACGATGAAGGGCGTGGTGCGGGTCTGGCGCTGCACCTGTTTCAGATTGACGGGCAAGGTCCAGCGCAGTTGCGCCGCGCCGCTTGCGCCACCTGGTTCGCGTGCGAAGGCGAGCCGGCCGAAATCCACCCCGGTGGGGCGTCCCGCCAGTTGCTCGCGCCAGGCGGACTCGGCACGCTCGTGCTCGCCCGCCATCCAGCGCTCGCGCTCCAGCGCCAGTGCGTCGGCGAACGAGGGGCCGCCCGCGGCGGCGGCCCGATACGCATCGAGATCGCGATAGGCCGCGGACAGATCGGCGAGCAGCATCGCCGCGGAGGCGCCATCCACGCACACGTGATGGATATTGAGCACCAGCCGATAGGCATCGGCACCGGTTCGGATCAACAGGAAACGATGCACCGGCTCGGCCGTCAGATCGAACGGCGCACGCACGCAGGCCTCGATCGCGGCGGCCGTGCGCACGTCGCGCGTGGCCGCATCCAGCTCGGCGAAATCGACTCGCGCGAGCGTGTCTGGCGATGCGGGTGCCGGCGTCTGCCGGGGAATGCCGTCGCGTTCCGCGAAGCGCATGCGGATCGCGGGATGCGCTTCGGCCACGGCCGCGAATGCCTTGGCCAGCCGCTCGACATCGAGCGGGCCGTGGATGTCGAACAACAGCGGATTGTTGTACGCCGGATCGTCCGGCGCGTATTTCCATTGCAGCCACATCGCCATCTGACTGTTCGTCAACGGCAATGCCGGCTCGAGCGCTGAGGGCATGCGACGTTCCTGGAGTGAAGGAGGAAAGGCGGAAGAAAATCGTTCGCTTGATTGCGTGAAACAGCGTAACGCGCATCGTCCTCACCAGAAACTATGAGAACTTATAGGTAGGTTTCGCGCGCCTGGCCATTGCGGCGCGAACGCGGGCCGGTTATGGTTCGCCACCAACCTGTCCGACGGATGCCCGACGATGCTCAATCCCCTGCTCGACCCGCACGCGCTTCCCGATCCCGATGCCATCCTCGACCACCATCTCGGCCCCGCGCTCGACACCTGCATCGCCGCGCTCGACCATGCCGTCGCGCGTGCCCGCGATGCCGGCGAGCCGGCCACCTGGGCCAGCGTCGCGCGCCCGGTGAGCGCGGCCCTCGATGCGCTCGACACGGTGACCGAGCGCATCGAGCACCTGTTGTCGATCCGCGATTCGGCCGAACTGCGCACGGCGTATGGCCAGTCGATCGGCGCCCTGGCCGCCGCGCGTGCCCGGTTTCGCCAGGACGAGGCGCTACTGGCCCGCTATCGCGCGCTGGCCGCGTCGCCGAGCTTCGATGCGCTCTCGCCGGCACGCAAGCGGGTGGTTCGACAACTGATCGACGAGGCGCTCGCGGCGGGATGCGGGCTCGCGCCGCAAGCGCGCATTCGACTCAATGCCGTGCGAGAGCGCTTGGCAGTGCTATCGAAACGATTCCTGGACAATCTCGGCGATGCGACACGCGCCTACGCCTGCCACATCACGGACCCGGCAGAGCTGGACGGGCTGCCCGAGGCAACCCGCCAGGCCGCTCGCGCGGCAGCCTCGCGCGCGGGCAGCGAGGGCCATCGCCTCACGCTCGACTACGCGATCTACGACGACGTGATGCGCTTCGCGACGCGGCGCACGCTGCGCGAGCGGATGTATCGCGCGCGAACGACGCGTGCCTCGCTGCCCGGCGTCGAGCATGCGAACGGCCAGGCGAGCTGGGACAACGGCCCGGTGATCGGGGAGATCCTCGCGCTGCGCCAGGAGGATGCGCGCCTGCGAGGCCATCGCGACTTCGCCACGGCCTCGCTGGGCCGCATGATGGCCGGCACGCCGCAACACGCTCGCGCCTTCCTCGACGACCTGCACCAACGCAGCCTCGCGCGCGCGAGAGAGGAATGGCAGGCCTTGTGCGAGTCGGCGAGCGAGGCCTTCGGTCTCGCCGAACCGGCACCCGCCGATCTCGCCTTCCTGGCCGAGCGCTTGCGCGCGCGCGAGCACGGCGTGTCGAGCGACGAGGTGCGACGCTATTTTCCCGAGCCGGTGGTGCTGCGCGGCCTGTTCGCGCTGATCTCGCGGCTGTTCGGCATCGCGCTGCGCGAGGAAGCCGGCGTTTCCACCCAACACGGCATCCGGCTGATGCGCGTGGAGGATGTCGACGGCCGGCTGCTCGCTCATTGCCGGCTCGATCTGCATGCCCGCCCGGGCAAGCGCGACGGCGCCTGGTCGGCGAGCGGCCGCGCGCGCGGCCGGCACGACGACGGCAGCCCGCGCACGCCGGTCGCGCATCTGATCTGCAACCTCGCGGCGACGGACGACGCGCCGCCTTGCTTCACGTTCGAGCAGGTCGTCACGCTGTTTCACGAAATGGGCCACTGCCTGCACCACATGCTGACCAGCGTGGACGAGAGTGCCGTGGCCGGCACGCGCGGGGTCGAGTGGGACGCGATCGAGTTTCCGTCGCAATGGCTCGAATACTTCTGCCAGGATCGCGAGGTGGTGGCCTCGCTGAGCGCGCATGTGGACACCGGGGAGCCGCTTCCCGACGCGCTGCTCGATCGCCTGTGCGCCGCGCGGCGCATCGACCGCCATATCGAGCTGGTGCACCAGATCGCGCTGTCGATGCAGGACCTCGCGCTGCATTCGGCCGATGACGAAGCAGCAGGCGCTGCCTGGCAGGCGCGCGCCGCCGCGCTGCACCAGCGTTACGAGGTGGTGCCGCTCGATCCGCTGGCGCACACGCTGCACACCTTCAGCCATGTGTTCGCGGGCCCCTATGCCGCCGCGTACTACAGCTATCTGTGGGCGCGCGTGCTCGCAGCCGACGCCCATGCCGCCTTCGAGGAGGCGCGGGCCGCGGGCGGCGAGGCCGGCCTGCGCGAGGCGGGGCGGCGCTTCCGCCGCGAGATCCTGGAGCCGGGCGGCAGCCGGCAGGCGCTGGCGTCGTTCGTCGCGTTCCGCGGCCGCGCGCCGGACCCCGAGGCCTTGCTGCGCGAGCAATACGACACCGCCTGAGTGCGTCTGGCCTCCCCGTGGCCGAGGCTGCGCGATGACCGCGTGACGACGGCATGATGACGGCGTGATGCGAGAAACGAACGAAAGGCCTCGGCCAGGGCCTCATTCGTGAATTGTTCAGCCAGGCCGTTCATTGTTTTCAAGCCCAGGGGCTTGGTCCGCGAGGGAACTCCGTTTAGCCTCTCGAACTTCCCTTTAGCCTGGCCGCATCATGCAAGTCGATACTCCCCCATATTCTTCCGGCACCGACCCGACCGCGACGTCCCTGCGTCAGTGGCTGGCCGTGATCGCCGTGGCGATCAGCGCCTTCGCCTTCGTGACCTCCGAATTCCTGCCGGTGGGCCTGCTGCCGGCGATCGCCCACGATCTCGGCGTGTCCTCGGGCGTGGCCGGGCTGATGGTGACCACGCCCGGCGTGGTGGCGGCCATCTTCGCGCCGACGCTGATCATCGGCGCCGGCCGCCTGGACCGCCGTTATGCCTTCCTGATGCTCACCGCGGCGCTGCTGGTGGCGAACCTGGTCTGCGCGCTGGCCGGCAATCTCGGCCTGATGCTGGTGGGTCGCGCCCTGCTCGGTGCCGCGCTCGGCGGCTTCTGGACGCTCGCGACGGCGGCGGCCCCGCGCCTCGTGCAGCCCAGGGACACGGCCAAGGCCACCGCCATCATCCTGACCGGCGTGACCTGCGCGACGGTGATCGGCGTGCCGCTGGGCACCTTCATCGCCTCGTTCGCGTCCTGGCGCGCCTCGTTCGCCGTGACGGCGGGCCTGGTCGCGCTGGCGCTGGTGGCGCAGACGGTGCTGGTGCCGTCGCTGCCCTCGGCCTCGGCGCTGCGCATCGCCGATTTCCGCACGTTGCTGGGCCGCTCGCATACGCGTTCGAGCATGCTGATGGTCGCGCTGGTGTTCGGCGCGCATTTCTCGACCTACACCTATATCGCGCCGCTGCTGGAGCAGGACTTCTCGGTCAATGGCCTCACCTTGCTGCTGTTCGGCTTCGGCCTGATCGGCTTCGTCTCCAACGCGCTGATGTCGATGGTGGTGTCGAACCACCTGAAGCGCTCGTCGATGCTGATGATCGTGCTGCTGATGGGCGCGATGGCGGCGATGCTGTTCCTTGAGCATTCGCGGATCGGCGAGACCGCCGGCATCCTGCTCTGGGGCATCGCCTTCGGCGCCCTGCCGCTCTGCTTCAGCGTCTGGATCCAGCGCGCGGCGGCGGACCTGCCGGAAGTGGGGTCGGCGATGTTCGTCAGCATCATCCAGGTCGCCATCGCGGTGGGTTCGGCCGCGGGCGGCACCATCGTCGACCGCGCCGGCGTGCGGGCCGATTTCGTGCCGGGCCTGGCGCTCGCCCTGCTCGGCCTGGTGCTGCTGTATCGGCTCGCCTCGCCGCAGCTTCACCAGGCGGCGGCCGTCGCCGGCGCCGAGCCGGTGCCGCGCGAGTGCGCCGAGGCGGTCTGATCCGCCTTCCCGTCCCGGCCGCGCCTTGCGCCGGCCGCGGCTTGCCGATGCCTCAGGCGAGGTTGGTGGAGTGACTGGCGACCAGCAGCCAGGCCCGCGCATCGTTCGCCCTGCTCCACACGGACGTCGCGCTGAGCTGGCGCGCGAGCGTCTGGCCCGATGATTTCACGGTCATCGACACGGCCAGCAGCCGGTTGAGGATCACGACATCGCCCTCGACCACGGCCTGCTCGTCCTTCACGACCTCGACCGAGTGATAGGTGTATTCCGCCCTGGCCAGCGCGGCCAGGTAGGTGTCGCGCGAGTCGACCAGGCCGCTCGAGTGCACGTAGATGAGCCGCGGGTCCAGCAGCGCCGCGATGGCGTCGAGCTCGCCTGCCTGCATCGCGTCGAATCGTTTTCCTTCAAGTGCGCGAACTTCGTCGAGTACGTTCAAGACTGCTCCTGGGGTTGGGGTTGCCGATGCGCTTCGCGCGCCATGCCGCGGACCGCGGCGCTCCTCATGCTGGCCGAAAGTGTATCCCGGCGCCCTCGCTCGCCGCGCGAGTCCCCTACTTCGCCTTTTCGCGCTCGCTTCCGCTCGACGTCCGTCTTCCGGGCTGCATGCCGGCTTGCCTTGCCTGTCACGAAGACATAAGACATCAGACAACAAATCTCTTGAATTTGTGCCTTGAAGGGATGATGAAGGCTTGGTGCATACCCGTAGGTGCAGTATCCAATCGCTAGAAAAGCGAATGATTTAGAATTTAATTCCCAAATTAAAACAAATATAAGATTGATGTTTTATTTCGAGTGATGCCACCGTATTCGGCACGCGAGTCGTCTCTTCCGGCCCATCATCAGTCATCTTTCATTTATCCAGTTGTCGTTATAGGATGACTGACCATAAAGCGGCTCACACGACGAGCGCGGCCCAGCCCTTCGACGACGCGAATCGAACACCCGGCGATTCGCCGTCCGCCACCCGATACCAAGCCGATACCAACCCGGCATCGTCAATGCACGATGCCCATTCAGGAGACACCCTTCCATGACATCCTCCTCACGGACGCGATGCGCGCGTCTGCTGTGCCTGCTCGCGGCCTCGTTCGCGGCAGCGGCCGCGCTGAGCGCCTGCGGCGGCGACGATTCGAGTCCGCCGGCCACGGCCAGCACGCCACCTGCCCCCAACAGCGTGTTCCAGGTCGGCACCACCACGTTCGACGCCAACCTGCCGGCCGAGCCGAGCCTGCCCACCGACGCGCAGGTCTGCAGCACCCTGGAGGCCGGCAACACGCTGGTCAGCCGTCCGGACGGCTCGCTGCCGCCGGAAGCGGATCCGTCGGTGGCCGGCGTCGGCAAGGCGGTGTCGCCGGCCACGGCCAATCCCGACCAGGCGCGCATCCAGGCCGCGCTCGACGCCTGCGGCGCTTCGGTCGACGCCGAAGTGGGCCCGGCCATCGCGGCCGCCGACGCCTCGGCCACCGCCGCGCAAAAAGCCGCCGCCGTCGCGAACCTCAATATCGCGGGCGCGTCCGGCGAGGAGCTGGCCAAGCCCAGGTACCGGGCCGGCAAGTTCGCGGTACGCCTCGTCGTCAACAGCAGCGGCCCCGGCAACGGCTTCATCAGCGGCCCCCTCACCCTGCCCTCGGGCGTCACGCTGTGGATCGACAAGGGCGTCACGCTGTACGCCTCGCGCGACGTGAAAGCCTATGCGCCGAGCCTCGCCGGCCCCTATTGCGGCAACACGGCGGTCAGCGCGACCAAGGCCGGCAGCTCGTCGAACTGCCTGGCCCTGATCACGGGCACCAACCTCGTCAACTCGGGCGTGGTGGGCGACGGCCGCATCGACGGACGCGGCTACGCGGAAATCGTGACGTCGGACGCGAAATATCCGCTGATGAAGGTCGACCTGAGCTGCTCGAATACCTATGCCGCCTACAAGACCGGCACGGTGGCGCCCGACGGCACCGCCTGCGACAACGGCGGCACGGTGGTCGATTCGAAATCCTCGGTACGCAACATGAGCTGGTGGGACCTGGCTTACCTGGGCAATATGGTGCAGAACGGCACGACGGGCACCGCCTCGCAATCGAACTTCCGGCTGATGGTGTTCAACTACGCGAAGAACCTCACGCTGTATCGCATCACGCTCAACAACAGCCCGAACTTCCACGTGGTGCCGAGCGGCGTGGACGGCCTGACGGTCTGGGGCGTGAAGGTGCAGACGCCGACGCTGGCCGCGTTCGCGAACCCGGCGGGCAACGGCAATCCGCTCTACACCGGGCAGACCTTCGGCGAGGACAACGTCAAGAACACCGACGCCTTCGATCCGGGCTCCGCGTCCAAGCCGACCTCGGTCGCGCTGTCGACGGGCAGCACCACCGCGAGCGCGAGCGGCGCGATCTCGTTCGACGGCTACCTGAAGAACTTCGTGTTCGCCTACAACTACGTGAGCACGGGCGACGACGACATCGCGCTCAAGGGCAGCAACAATCCGGCGCCGGCGGGCTCGGGGCTGTTCGGGGTGGACGGCAACCGCGACGTGCGCTCGGACCGCAAGTGGGGCATCGTGATCGCCCATAACCACATCTACTGGGGGCACGGCATCTCGATCGGCAGCGAAACCAATGCCGGCGTGACCAACGTGCAGGTCTACGACAACGCCTTCCGGGACTCGGAGGAAGGCCTGCGCATCAAGTCGGACTACGCACGCGGCGGCGAGGTGAGCAACATCAACTACTCGAACATCTGCATCCGCGACGCGACCAATGCCCTGTTGTTCACGCCGTACTACAGCACCAAGGCGCTGCCCGCGGGCGGCCCGCTGTATCCGAATTTCCACGACATCTCGATCTCGAACGTGGTGATCTCGGGCACGGCCGGCGTCAAGCTGCAGGGCTTCGAGGCCAATACCGGCGGCTACGGCGAACCGGCCTTCCCGCTGGTGATGACGCTGAGCAACGTGGTGGCCGATTCCCCGAACAGCATCTCGGTGATCGCCTCGGACGCCAGGCTGACGCTGCAGAACGTCAACCTGCCGATCTTCGCCTCGGCCGCCAATCGCGTGGCGGTGAACGGCTCGGCCACGCAGGACCTGGGCTCCAGCAGCGTGCTCGACTGCAGCAAGGCCTTCGTCGACTTCCCCGGCATCGACCAGTCGAACCCGTTCGGCACCACCTGGGCGCCGTCGCTGTGAGCGTTCGATGAAGCGGTGAGCGGATCGCGGATTGGCGGGGTGGACGGCGCCAGACGCATCCCGGGCATCCCGGACATCGCCCAATTTTGATCGGCTATGATCCGGGAAAACCCGAGCCGCCCGCCGCGAGCCCTACCCTGGGCGCCACGCTGGCGGCCCGGAACACACGCCTGACCAGGCGCCGCCCGCCGCCGGCAACCCCGGCCAAGGCGCGCCGCAGGCTCGTTCAACGCCGGGCCCCTCGCGCCCGGCCATCGCCACGCCGGCCACAAGCCGGTTTGTCGATATGCCCGGATATCGTCGACCATGATCGCCGCCGCCTGCTCACGCGCGCTGACCCGCGCCCGCCTCCAGGATCCCGATTTCACCCGCCTGCGCGCCGCCTCGCGCTCCACGCTCGCCTGCCTGCTGAGCGCCGGCCTCGGCGTCGGCTGGGCGCTCCACCACCAGATGATGCCGACCGTCGCCGTGCCGGGCGCCCTGTTCGCGATGATCGCCCCGCTGTTCCTGCGCGAGCCGCGCTGGTCGGGCTGGCTGGTCTCGCTGATCACCCTTTGCCTCTGCGCCGGCGCGTCCCTCGCTGCCGCGGCGGCGCTCGCCCCCTATCCCGCGCTGCGCATCGCGGGTTCGCTGGCGGTGGTCTTCGTCGGGCTGCTGTGCCATACGCTGGGCGCACGCGCGGTCGGCGCCGGCCTGCTCGGCCTGGTCGGCTTCTATCTGGGCCTCTATCTGCACCCGTCCGGCGCGCTGCTGGTCGAGATGCTGGGGATCATGACGCTCGCCGCGGGGATCGTGACCCTGGTCGGGCGCATCCTCGTTCCGGTCGCGCCAGGTGGTCCGGCGGACGCGATCCAGCCACTGGGCCACGGCATCGAGGCCGGCACCGGCTGGCGCCGGGCCCTGCATCGCCTGGCCGAACTCGTCGTCAGCGGACGGCTCACCGGGAAGCCGCTCGGCCCCTCGCTCGCGCATCGCCTGCACCGCCTGGCATGGCGCCCGGCGCTGGTGGCGACCGCCGCCGCCCTGCTCGCCATGCTGGCGGGCGGCAGCCTGTCGGAGGACCGTTCGATGTGGGCGGTGATCAGCACCTTCGTCGTCTTTCTCGGCACCACCTCGCGCCAGGGCACGCGCGTGCGCGTCTTCAAGCGGATCGCCGGAACCCTGGCCGGCGCCGCGGCCAGCGTGCTGTGCGTGAACTGGTGCGGGCACCAGCCCTGGCTGCTGATCGCCGCGATGGCCTTGTCGGTGTTCGGCTGGGCGTACCACATCCTGCATGCCTATACGCGCGGCGTGTTCTTCATCACCACGCTGGTGGGGCTGGTCTATGGCCAGCTCGGTTTCGCCATCCTGCCGCTGGCGCGCTTGCGCATCGAGGAAGTCCTGGCGGGTTGCCTGGTCTCGCTCGCCCTGGCGCTGTGGCTGATGCCCTCGGCGGTCGGGCAGGCTCCCGCCGTGCCGCAGCGGCACTGAACCGGAACGCCCGCGGGCGCCAAGGCCGGGATCGGGCAGATTGTCGGGCAAGCGCGTATCGTGTCGCCTACCCGTCACTGCGCCGATCGACCATGACCCTCTCCTCCCGCGCTCCCAAGCTTTCCACCGTCCCACGCTTCGCGGCGGCATCGATCGCCGCCGCGCTGATCGCGCTCGGCCTGGGCGCCTGCGCGCAGCCGCCCTTGGCGAACGCCGGCGCCGTGGATACGGCGGCCACCGTGCCGCCCGCCGTGTCGCTCGACGCCGCGATCGCCGGCACCCAGCGCAGCGATGCCGCGCGCGCCCGCGATCGCTATCGCCACCCGGGCGCGACGCTGCGCTTCTTCGGCCTGGATGCCGATCAAACGGTGCTGGAGATCGCACCGGGCGGCGGCTGGTACACCGATATCCTCGCGCCCGTGCTGCGCGGCAAGGGGCGCCTGTACGAGGCCGAATACATCGGCCCCGCGCCCGAGCCCGAAGCCGAGCGCCGGGGCGATCTCGCCTATGCGCGCAAGCTGGCCGCGCATCCGGAAATCTACGGCCCGGTGGCGATCGGCAGCCTGCGGGACGGCCGCTTCTCCGGCTTCGACGCGCAAGGGCATGTCGATACCGTGCTCACCTTCCGCAATATCCACAACTGGATCAAGGACGGCCAGATCGACGCGAACCTGCGCGCCTTTTACGACGCCTTGAAGCCCGGCGGCGTGCTGGGTGTGGAGGAGCATCGCGCCCGCCCGGGAACGTCCCTTCAACGCATGATCGATTCGGGTTACGTGACCGAGGCCTACGTGATCGAGCATGCCCGGGCTGCCGGCTTCGTGCTGGCCGGGCGCAGCGAGATCAACGCCAACCCGCGCGACACCACCGATCATCCGCACGGCGTCTGGTCCTTGCCGCCGACCTACGCGGGCGGCGACACCGATCGCGCGCAATACGCGGAGATCGGCGAATCGGATCGCATGACGCTGAAGTTCGTGAAGCCGTAAAGGCAACGCATCGCCGGGAACCGGCCGGCCGGGCCCCCGCGCCCGGCCCCTTGCGCGCGCGGGCCTATCCGGCGCCTTTCATTTCCCCATCCGCCTGCCGACAATTGGATTCGCATTATCGCCAGATCGATCGGCAATCTTGAATGAAGCCGCGATTCGTTCCATTTTCATTGGGATTCTCGCGGAATTTTTACATCCGCATATCGGCCGAATTCGACAAATATTACCGCCGGCAAAACATTTTAGAAGCCATCAAAAAAAGTTTGACTTACGAAATATTTCACGGCACTCTGCTTGCCAATCGAGGTGTTGCGGATTAATTGTTGCAATTCCGACAAATAGCCGACAATCGCATGTAAATAGAATTACTCGATGGAGAGGGCCGCTTCCGATGTTTTCAAACGCCTGTCGATACACGCTGCGCCGGTAAGCCACGGCCCAGCGGGGCGGTATTCCGCCCGATCGGCCGCATGTGCCGAATCCGCCGAATCCGCGATTCAACGATTTCCGTCGATTGTTTTCGGCGCCGCATTTGCACGCCTTGAATCGATCGGCCGAATTGGACGAATTGAATCCTGATTGAAAATGATTTTCGACAATCGATATTGTCGAGGGGCTCTGTTTTTTTCAATAAAAGCCCGATTCAGCAATTACCGAATTACCGATTGGTCTCGCGGGAGACGGGCCGTGACGGCCCGACGAGGGGGGTACTCTCGTCGAATCCATGTGAAGCCATCGAAAAAGAACTTCGCCGCTCAGGCAAGTGGTCCACGGCAGGCATTCCACCATCCGTCCTGCCGCGGATTGTCGTTCGAGAAGTCGTGGCCCGGGCCCACAAGGCCCGAACCCAACACACCTAGCTTCCACTGGAGATACAGATGCGATCGAGGACATGGCTTGACATGCAATACGTGGTTCGCGCAACGCTGCTGACGAGCGCGGCCGTCTTGATCGGCGCGGTGCCGGTCTCGTCCGCCTACGCGGGACAGGCCGCCAATGCGTTCGTCGACCAGGCGCAGGTCCAGGCCGACACGGCGGCGCAGGCATCGTGGCGCGAGAACGTCCGGCAATCGGCGCCGCGCGGCGAAGGCTGCTATCACGCGTCCTATCCCAACCTCAAATGGGACAAGGTGGCCTGCGGCCCGGTATCGGGTTATCACTCCTCGCGTCGCAGCAGCGCCGCGCGGCTGGGCGAGCAGAAGCTGCGCAGCAGCGGCCAGCAGGTGGTGGGCAACGGTTTCGACTACGCGATCCAGGCGCCCGGCGGCCAGTTGATCAGCGAGGTGGTGGGCAGCTTCCCGACGGTCAGCGGCGTGACATCGGAAAAAGGCGCCAACGTGCCGTTCGGCTCGAGCGAAAGCGACGGCATCACCGGCGCGAACCAGTACACGCTGCAGCTCAACACCAATTTCGTCGACCAGTCGGCCGCCTGTAACGGCTTCTCGGGCTGCCTGGCCTGGCAGCAATACATCCTGGTCTCGGACGACGTGAATTCGGCCGGCACGGCGCTGACCGGCACCTCCGACGTGTTCATCCAGACCTGGCTCGAGAACTACGGCCAGGACGTGGACGGCGGCAACACCAACATCTGCCCGAGCGGCTACATCGACGCGGGTGCCGACCAGAGCGGCCAGGGCGACGACTGCTTCCGCAACAGCCCGTCGGTGGTGGTCGCCAAGCAGATCCCGATCACGCAACTGGCCAGCCTGAAGCTCGCGGGCACGGCGACGGCCAACGGCACCGACACGGCCACCGTCACCTTCGGCACGCAGGCCTTCAGCTCCTCGGTGCGCGACAGCGTCTCCGATATCGCCAACGGCTGGACCCAGGCCGAGTTCAACATCGTCGGCAACGCCGGCGGCTCGCGCGCCGACTTCAACAAGGGCGCCTCGGTCACCGTCAAGCTGGCCGTCACCGACGGCTCCTCGGCCGCGCCGAGCTGCATCGGCCCGAACAACGGCGGCAGCACCGGCGAGACCAACAACCTGAGCCTCGGCAAGTGCACGGCCTCGGCCGGCTCGGGTTCGAGCTCGCCGGCGATCCAGTTCACGGAATCGGATTGATCGCCTGGATGTCTCGATGAAATGAGGCAAGCGCCGGGAACAGGCATGTTCCCGGCGCTTTCTCGTTGATCAGGGTGCCGACCTGCTCGTATTCGCTCTGCGCTTGCGGCCATTCCTCGGTCGCGCAATCCAGTGACATGGTCTTCGCGTTGGTGCGCCCCTGGCCTGTGAAGCGGAAGCGGGACTCGCGCCCGGCAAGGCGCCGGGCCGGGTCGGTGACGAGGTAGCCGGCCTCGTCGTTGACATGGCGGCCGCTTCGAGCGGCCGCCATCGATCGGATCAGGCCAGGCTTACCAGCCCACGGTGACCGTCGCCACGGTCGGGTTGGTGCCGACCAGCGAGGAGCTGAAGCCGCCCACGTCGTCGTAGGAGAAGCCGTAGCTCAGGTTGTTGATGGCATGCGCATGCCAGAACTGCGCATACGAGTTGGTTGGCTGCGAGGCATAAAAGGCGCTCGGGCTGGTCCACAGCGCCGCGTTCTCGGCGACATGGCGGTTGATCGCCGCGCTGACCTGCGCCTGGATCTGCAACTGCTTGGCGGTGGGCACGCCCGGCGCCGCGTTCGAGGCGTCGTTGAACACGCCATTGCCGAGCAGCACCTCGCTGGTGGTCGGCTTGTGGTTGATGTAGTAGGTGCCCTGCCCGTCGGTGAACTGGAACTGCCCGTTCACCACATGGCCGCTGAAGGTGCCTTGCGCGTCGGTGAAGGTGAGGGTCTGGGTGCTGTACAGGTTCCAGATCGACTGGATGTAGCTGTCCAGGTAGTTGGCGTTCGCACCGCCGGCCTTGAAGCTGCCGTGCGCGGGCGCGACGATCCGGTACGGCGCCTGGCTCAGGCCCTGGAACGGCGCCGGCACCTGGTTCTGGTAGGCCTGGAACAGCGCCGCGCGCGATTCGGTCTCGCCCACCGTCTGGTCGAAGCCGCCCTGGCCCTGCAGGCGCAGCCGCAGCGGGAAGCCGAACTGATCGACCCGCGTGGTATTGCCGAAGAAATTGGCGCCGTTGCTGTCGAATTCGACGAAATCGAATACCACGTCGATATTCGGATCGGTCGGATTCTCGATATTGGGACCGGTATAACCGGTGGCCGGATTACCGACCGCCTGCAGATACAGGGTGCTGCCCACCGTCAGATACAGGCGCGCGGAGGTGATGGCCGCCACCGTCACCGACTTGCATTGCGAAAAGGGAATCGAGTAATTCGCGTAACCGATGCCGTTCTTGGTTTGCGCGGAATTGTCGTTCGAACTCATCGGAATCAGGTTGCCGGCGCAATTCACATGCACATAGGCATTGTTGTGCGCCGGGTCCATGCCCACCAGGGTCCAGTACACCTTGCTGTCCGGGTAGGCGCCGTTGGTGCCGTTGACCAGGTTGAAGGTGGTGCCGGCAGCCATCGCCTGCGACGCCGCCACGCCACCGAACAACAACGCGGCCAGCAGCTTGACCACTAATTGGGATTTTACTTTTTTCATCTCTTTCTCCGTATTGGTGACAACAGGACAAAGAGCGGCCGAGAATGTCTTTTTGATATACCCCTGCGCTACCGCGGCTCGCCGCTCAATGCTCAGGATGTGAAAACTGAAACGAAGACTGATCAATAAATGGCAACAGCCATTGAATGGCTCATCGATTAAGCCGCCGGCGATATGAACATAGGCCCGATGCCTTGTCAAACGGCTTGTTTAATTGTTTTCAGGCGGACGGATATTCGGCTTGTTTCGGGAAAATCGATAAACAGGCCGCGCGCCGGCCGGCGCTCAGGCAAACAGCCCCAGCAGGCTCGCGAAGCCGGTCAGCAGGACCGACACCGCGGTCCATTGCGCGGCGCGCTGGTTGAGCCGGGCCGAGACGTCGGCGGCCTGCAGCAGGCCGACCAGCCAGCCCGCCTGCGACTGCAAGGCGTCGACCGGTTCGAACCCGCCCTCGTGTTTGCTCCAGGCGGGATCGACTCCCGCCTCGCTGGCGCGATACCACCAGAAGGCGGCAATCATGCCGGCGGCGAAGCCGGCCAGCGTGAGGCACAGCACGGCGATGCGCAGCGGATTCATGGGCGAGCTCCGGGACGGGATGTTTCGCGATCGACTCATGGACAACCCGAATCGACAACCGGCCTGTCATGGCGATTAAGCAATCGATAATTCAATAGGCAGCAGGATAATAGTCGATAAGCATTCCGTTAAAAACAGCCGCTGTAAAAATGTCACACAAATTGATATTTTCTGCTGTAGTCTTGCGCTTGCCATCGCGCTGGACGGAGACCACCAGCCAGTAAATCAGCCGATCGGCAATCGATTTTCCGGGATTTTCAGCTGCCGGCGCATTCATCGCGAATGCGCGCCCGCGGCATGATTTCGTCGAATCGAAAACAAGCTTCCGGATCGAGCACGGGTGAAGTCGGCCAATATGGCCTGCCGGCCGGAAGATTTCAAAAAATGCAGTCCGTCTTTTCCGTATTCGGGAAAGCATGGATCAAGTCCCCCATCGAGGCCTGTATGGATACGCCGGTGCACGTTTCAGGCAGCATTCCCCAGAACCCGCCCCTCATCAGCGATCGCGACCTGTCCCATCTCGCCGCCGACCAGGCCGCCCTGCGCGCGCTGGTCCAGGCGGCGGTGAACGTCGAGCTGTTCACCGTCCCGATCTACATGTGCGCTATGAAGTCGATCCAGGGCACGCATGCGATCAACGCCAAGGACATCTCCTACTACCAGGGACGCGTCTGGCCGGGCCGCTCGATCGGCCAGATCCCGGCGGCACCGCCCGTCGAGCTGGCGAACCAGACCGCCTACAACCTGCTGTTCTCGGTGTTCATCGACGAGATGCTGCACCTGCAGATGGCGGCCAACCTGTGCTCGGCGCTGGGCGTCAAGCCGAACTTCAACAGCCCGGCCCTGCAGGACGAGCAATACAACTGGATCTGCTACGGCCCGGACAAGACGGTGATCCCGCACATCATCGATCTCAGGGACCTCAAGCCGAACCCGGTGAACCCGGTTCCCGCCGCGGTCGATCTCACCGCGCTGACGCCCTCGCAGACGGCGCTGTTCGAGATCATCGAGCAGGATCACGCCACCGCGCTGGCCAGCATCAAGCCCTCGACCGGCTATTTCCCGGCCGTCCCGTTCGACGGCTGGACCGCGCAGAGCACCGAGGTCGACCTGCCGATGTTCGGCACCATCGGCTGGATGTACTACTGCCTGCTGCAGTACACCAACATCGCCTATACCGACGGCCAGACGCTGTGGGAGAAGTGCTTCGCGGGCGCGGTCGGCCAGCGCGACCTGTTCAACAGCAAGAGCTCGGGCCACCCGATGGCCGAGTATCCCGGCATGCCGTCGCAGATCACCTTCACGGGCGCGCTCGACGCCCACATCCAGGCGATGCTGATGATGTGGGCCATCTGCGACCAGGGCGAAGGCGGCATCGACTGGGACACCATCCAGGCCTTCATCGGCAAGGTCCAGCAGCGCGCCAACCAGCGGCGCATGGCGCTGGCCGCGGCCAATGCCAACGTGCTGGTGCAGTTCCAGCCGAGCCAGCCGGCCCTGGAAGCCGACTACCCGTCCTACAGCGATACCGGCGCGCAGGAGCCACATAGCGACGACGCCACGGCGCGCGTGCCGAACGGCACGCTCAACCACTTCGAGCGCTTCCACAAGATCGCCGAGCAGCTCGGCAGCCTGCGGACCTGGCAGCACTGGCACCAGGCCGGCAATAGCTGGTCGGCCTCGATGCTGACCACGGCCGACTACGATCCGGCCAAGGCGCCCACCAACATCCCCACGCCCGAGGCGGTCGCCACGGCGCTCAACGAGCTGAAGACCGGCATGCCGAGCGCCACGCTCGACAACGTGGTGCAGGGCGCGCTGGCCGGCATCACCACGGTGCTGTCGAGCTCCTGGGGCGACACCACGGTCCAGTTCCCGTTCCCGTCGATGGTCGGCTCGGGCGATCGGATGGCGCTGTACTGGGCCGTGTACGGCAGCGCGCCGAGCCTGCGCGAGGCGAGCGCCTCGTCGGGCACCGGCACCCAGGGCGAGGCCCTGATGCACGCCTGCCAGTCGCTCGCGCTCGACGGCTCCGGCGGCGATTGCGCGGCGCAGGCGGTCTATCACAGCTGCAAGGGCTCGAACCATTGCGCCACGCAAGGCGGATGCGGCTTCGTCCAGTCGGTCAGCGGCGGCGGCAATTGCTCGCAATCGGCCGGCTCGGCGGGCAGTTGCGGCCATCCCTCGACCATGGCTTCCGGCAAGGGCGGCTGCGGCGCGCCCACGCTGTACAGCGCGCCGGCCGACAACCGCTGCAACGGCTTCGGCGGCTGCGCGGTGCCGATCTCGGCCTCGCAGCTCTACCCGAGCAGCGGCACCATGCAGTTGTTCGACTTCAAGGCCGACGGCACGCCCGAGCCGCTCACCAGCACCGAGGGCGACGCGACCGTGATCGTCACGCTCGACTTCGCGGTCGGCGATTCGGTCTACGACATCGCCTGGGGCGCGCTGGAGAAGGTCTGGGCGCATCGCAACCCGGGCCAGCCGGCGCCGGCCAAGCCCTTGCCGACCACGCTGCGCATCGCCCTGCCGCCGTCGACCTGATCGGAGCCTCGCATGTCCGTCACCGTCACCCCTGACGGCCGCGGCCCGCGGGCGCTGCCCTCGGGCCGGGATGCGGCGAGCGCCGCGTCCCGGCCGGGGCCGCCGCCCCGCCTGGGCCTGCCCGATCTCGGCTTCGGCGTCGGGCTGCGCCCGCAGCACCTGCCGGCGATCCTCGCCGACGGCCCGCGCGTCGACTGGTTCGAGATCATTTCCGAAAACTACTTCGAGGACGCCGGCTACCAGCGTGCGATGCTCGACCGGATCGCCGCCGAGGTGCCGATCGTGATGCACGGCGTGTCCCTGTCGATCGGCTCGGACGCGCCGCTCGACACGGCCTACCTGGGCCAGTTGCGGCGCCTGATGGAGGAACTGCGCGCGGCCTGGGTTTCCGATCATCT
This sequence comes from Burkholderia sp. Cy-637, assembly GCF_011753175.1. Classification (NCBI taxonomy): domain Bacteria; kingdom Pseudomonadati; phylum Pseudomonadota; class Betaproteobacteria; order Burkholderiales; family Burkholderiaceae; genus Burkholderia; species Burkholderia sp. Cy-637. Next base: position 18,060 of record NZ_VWWC01000136.1, read on the forward strand.
GTGCTGGACCGGCCTGGGCTCGCACAATTCGCACGACCTGCTGCCGCTGCCGCTCAACCCGGCCTCGCTCGACCACGTCGCCGCGCGCGTCGATGCCGTGCAGCAGGTGCTGGGGCGCGCGCTGGTGCTCGAGAATCCGTCGAGCTACGTGCAGTTCCAGGCCTCGACGATGCCCGAATGCGAATTCCTGGCGCGGCTGGCCGAACGCACCGGCTGCGGGCTGCTGCTCGACGTCAACAATGTCTTCGTCAGCGCCTTCAATCACGGCTTCGATGCCGAGGCCTACCTGCGCGCGCTACCGCCCGAGCACATCGTGCAACTGCACCTGGCCGGCCACACGCGATGCGGCGACTGCCTGGTCGACACGCACGACCAGCCGGTGCCGCCCGGCGTCTGGAATCTGTATCGCCTGGCCCAGCAATTGACGGGCGGCGTCTCGACCCTGCTCGAATGGGACGCGAACCTGCCCGACTACGAGGGCCTGCTGGCCGAGCTCGACAAGGCGCGTCGCGCGGCTCGCGGCGAGGCAACAACAGCGCTTGCCGACGCGGCACCGCAAACCGTGGAGACGAGCGAAATGGCGCTCTCCACCCCGCTCCACTATCTGGTGCCGGAGGCGATCGATGGATGACACGTTGTTGGCCGCCGAACTCGACCTGCCCGCGATCCAGCACTGGATGCAGGCCGCCACCACGCATCCCGGCGGGCTCGGCGCCGGGCTCGCGCAGGCCCGCGCGCTGCATGGCGCCGGCATCGAGCGCGTGATCGCCACGGCCGCCGGCGTCGACCCGCGCGCGCGGCTGGCGGTCTACGCGGACGGCTACTGGATGCGCCTGATCGCCTGCCTCGAGGCGGAATTCCCGGCCCTGCTGCGCCTGCTG
>NZ_VWWC01000137.1:0-18782 GCF_011753175.1 Burkholderia sp. Cy-637
CGGCGGCAGCGCCGCCCTCGCCTTCGCCGGCCAGCAGCGCGGATAGCACGATGCGTACCGGCACGCCATCGCCGGCGGGCCGCTGCAGCAGCCAGATCGCGCCGCCGCGCAGCAGCGCGTCGATGCTGGGCGATGCCCAGCTATCGCCGGGCGCGACCAGCATCGATTGCAGGCGCAGCACGGTGCCGGGCACGCCGGCACGACGTCCCGTCAGGCGCTCGAAAGCGGCATTGGTCCAGGTCAGCGTACCGTCGGCCGAGCACAGGCAGACAGGCTGCGCGGCCTGCGAAATCGCGCGCTCGATGCGCGTGGCATCCGAGCGACGCGGCACCGGATCGGCGGATTCGTCGGGCGCCGCGAGCGGTTCGGTCAGGCGCGTCTCCGGTCGTTGCATGGCGAAAGATCGGTCGATAAAACGGCGACGGAAAATTCCGTCGCCGCGAACATCAGATAGTAAGCGAATCGGGCTCGCATGCCGCGGAAAAACAGCGGGCAAGACAGGCCGCTATTCGCGGCATCTGGCGGGCACGCAAGCTTGCCGGCGGTGGCACGCCAGCTCGCGTTCACGCATGAACACGAGCCGCCGGGAATGCATATCGTTTGCGCGGGCTCCGTCCAGGCAGGTTCCGCTGGACATGCGCGTGTTGCCGTCTCGGCCGAGGAAGGTCCCGAACTTCATGCGTGCGGCAAGTTCCCGCTCGACGGGATGACGGTGGCGCGCATCAGGCCGCCGTGCAGGCCTCGATGCCCGCGGCGATCGCGGCGCCCAGGCGCCGGCTCGTGTCCGTCTGGGCAAGCCGCGCCTCCTCTTGCGGATTGACGATCACGCCGGCCTCGATCAGCAGCGCAGGCACGCGCGCCGTGCGCAGCACCACCAGGTCGTCGAAACGATGGATGCCCAGGCGCGCGTCGATCAGCGGCCGGTTCTCGCCGCGAATCGGATCGGCGTGATAGAGCGAGGGCGTTTCGCCGGCCGCGCGCAGCCGCTCGCCGATCTCGCGCGCGCAGCGCTGGCTCGCCGCGTAGCGTGGATTGCGTTCGGACACGAAGATCGCGTAGCCGTGGAATTCGCGCTGGCGCCCCGCATCCAGGTAGGCCTGCCGGATCGAGTCGTGATGGATCGAGACGAACAGGTCCGCGTGCGCGTCGTTCGCCCGGGCCGAGCGCGCGCTCAGGGCGATCTCGCGGCCGTCGGCCGAGGTGCGCAGCACATGCTCGCCATGCGCGCCGAGTTCGGCGGCAACCGCCGCCGACAGATCGAGGTTGTAGCGGTATTCGACGCGGCCGCTGGCACCGGTGGCACCCGGGTGCGCCGGCGTGTGGCCGGTATCGACGACGATCGTGGAAGACGCGGCGCAAGCCGTGGTGGCCGACGCGCAAACGAGTGCGAGCGCGCCGGTGAGCGCGATCGTCCCCCGCAGGAAACCGCTTGTGATTGTCATGGATTCGTCGTTGTTGGTCACCGTCGCAGGGCGGCCGGTATCGCGACGCATTCTACCTGCGCGACGCAGCGGGAAATAGTCGAAACGCCGGGCGCGATTCAGGTATTTGCACCAGGCGCCGCGCGAGGATCGCACCGGATCGAGGCCCGTCTCAGGACTTGGCGCCGAACGCGTCGGCCAGTTGCCTGGCGCGTTTCATCTCGTCGCCGTGCAGGTAGATCGAGGTGGTCGAGATCGAGGCGTGACGCAGGTTGTCGCGCACCGTGGTCAGCTCGGCGCCGCGCGCGAGCGCGTGGGTGGCGTGCGTGTGACGCATCCAGTGCGGGCTGGCGCGACGCAGCTTGTCGGCCAGCGGCGGATGCTCGGCGGCGAGCGTATCGGCCACCTGGCCGAAGAAGCGCTTGAGCACCTTCCAGAGACGCACGCCGCCGATGCCGGCCGCGCCGTCCTCGCCAAGGCCGCCGATCACCGGCAGATCGGGCCGCCATTGCGTGGGCACGGCCGACAGGCCGCGTTCCAGCGCGTAACGCGTGAGCGCCTGCCAGGCCAGCGGCGGCAGCGCCACGCGCGCGGCCTTGCCGCCCTTGCCCACCAGGTGGATCCAGCGATCCTCGCGCGCGTCGCTGCGGATCGCGCCGAGCCTGAGCCCGACCAGTTCGCTGGCGCGCAGCCCGGTGGCATAGGAGAAATCGAGCAGGAAGCGCAGCCGCTGCGCGGCGGCCGGCTCCCAGCCAAGGGACCATTCGAGGCCGTCGGCGATCGCGCGCAGGATCTGCCATTCGCCGTCGCTGAACACGCGCGAGCTGTCGAGCGCGGCCGCGCGCGTGCCGCCGCGCACCTTCACGCCCGAGAACGGATTGGCCAGCAGGTAGCGCTGCTCGACCAGCCAGCGAAACAGCGCGCCGAGCACCGACAGCGCATGCGCGGCCGAGCGCGCCGACAAGGCGCCGGTGAAGGGTCGCCAGTCGGCGGCACGGCGCGGCCGGATCGGGCCGGTCCAGCGTTCGGCCGGCGCGGGGCGGCGCAGGAAGGCGCGATAGGCGAGCGCGTCCTCGGTGGTGAGCGAGGACAGCGCGCGGCCGCGCTCGACGATGGCCCACAGGATCAGCCGCTCGGCTTCCTTGCGATAGGTGCGCCGCGTGGCTTCGGATTCATGCAGCGAGAGCCAGGCCTGCACGGCGCTGTAGTCGTTGTCGGCGTCGAGCGTGCAGGTCTCGCGCGGCGCGCGGAAGGTGCCGGCCGTGCCGTCCACCTCGTGCGGCAGGCGCAGTTGCTCCCAAGGCACGATCAAGCCGGGCCCGGCCGCGACGATCAGCGCCCGCGCACGTTCGGTCAGCGCCGGATGCGCGCGGAAGAAGGCTTCGATGTGGCGGGCGTTGGCCGGGCCGAGGCCGGCGATCGCCTTCCACCATTGACGACGGCGCGGAATCCGCACGGTGAGATCGGCCAGCGTGGCGATGCCGTGCGCACGCAGCGCGGCCACCGCGCGCGCGGGCAACCAGGGGTCGATCTCGTCGGCGATCTGCGGCTCGGGCGGCCGCGCGTGGCGCAGCATCCCGATCGCCTCGGCGACGGCCCGCGCGTGCCTGGCGCGCTCGGCCGGCGCATGCGCCAGCAAGGCCGCCAGGTCGCGCCGCCCTGCCCACGTCGCCACGGCCACCAGTTGCCGGCGGATCGTGCCGAGCAGGCCGCGCGCCGAACGACCGTCGCCCAGGCGCGTGCCCAGATAGCGCTCGGCCGCGCCGCGCACCGACATGCCCTCGTACCAGGCGCGCAGCATCGCGAGTTCGTCGGCATCGGGGAAGCTGGCGGGCGCAGCCCGGCGGGCAGCGTCGCCGGGTGAATTCGAATCGGCGGGGTTCGGCGGGGACGGCAGGCGGGAAGTCATGCGCGCGAGTGTGACACGAAATGAGCCGGGCCCGCGCGGGATCGACGAGTTCGCGCAGCGAGGCGGATTTGGAACAGTCGTCATATGACATGTCCGCGCGACTCGTGATCGTCCGAAGCGCGTGACTCGACCGCTTCGCATCGCGAGACATCAATTCCTCCGGAAGACAATCGCGCGCCGCGCGCTTCTTACAATCGATTACCTGCCCCCTGACGTCCGATGACTCATCGACGGCAAAGGGCGCGTGTACTTCCGTTCACACGATCCGGAGAAGCATTCATGTCGGTTGGCATCCAGAACAACTACGCGGTGAATTCGACGGCGTATCCGAGCGGCTCGGGCGCCGCCGATGGCAGCGGCAGCGCGAACAGCCTGCAGCAGTCGATCATGCAGCTGATCCAGCAGATGCTGATCGAGCTGATGCAAATGCTGCAGGATCCGAACGGCAACGGTGCATCGTCCGGCGGCGGTGGTGGAGGCGCAAACGGTGGCGCAAGCGGTGGCGGCGGTGCGCCGGCGATGCCTTCGATGGGCGGCGGTGGCGGAGGCGGCAGCGGCATGCCCGTGGTTGGCGCGCTCGGCAGCGGCGGCCAGGGCGGCGTCGGCACGCCCGCCTCGACGGGCGGCGGCGCATCGGCCAGCGGTGTCGCGGCGAGCTCCGGCCCGGCGCCCGGCAACGGCCCCGGCGCCGTCAACCTGAACGGCTTCGGCAGCCTGCAGTTGCCGAGCGGCAGCAACGGCCATGTCGACACGATCGGCGCCGGCCAGCTCAAGAGCTACGACAGCGACTTCTTCAAGCACAACGGCGACGGCTCGCTGACCTTCAGCGTGCCGCCGGGCGGCGGCGCCCACACCGCGCACTCGAACTTCCCGCGCTCCGAGCTGGCCGAGGGCAGTTCGTGGAAGATGGGCGACGGCAAGTCCACGCTGAGCGCAACGCTCTCGGTCGACAAGCTGCCGCCGAACGGCGACGTGGTGATCGGCCAGATCCACCAGCGCGTGGACAGCGGCAAGCCGCGCCCGCCCGTCGAGCTGCATTACGACAAGGGCAATATCGTCGCCAGCATCATGGATTCGAATTCGCTGAGCGCCGGCCGCCACGACGTGGTGATCGCCAAGGACGTGAAGCCCGGCGAGAAGTTCTCGTACAGCATGAGCATGGAGCCGAACGGCGAGCTGAACATCTCGGCGGCCGGCCAGAGCAAGACCGTCAAGATGGACCCGAGCTTCGACAACGCCAACCTCTACTTCAAGGCCGGCAACTACTGCCAGGATCCGGCCGGCGGCAGCCAGGTGAGCTTCAACGGGCTCGATATCGACCATCAGCATTGAGCCGGCGGGCGGGTTCGAACCCCGCCCCCCTCGCCTTCGGCTAGACGCCGTGCCGCTCGCGCAGCCGCCGCGAGGCCTCCACCAGCACGCGCAGCTTGGCCTCGGCGATCCGGCCGCTGTTCACTGGCGCATCGGCGAAGGTCGCGAAGCCGCAATCGGGATTGAACAGCACGCGCTCGGCGCCGAACAGCGCGATCGCCGTTTCGGCCTTGCCCAGCACCTCGTCGAGCGATTCGACATGCGCGTGCTTCTGGTTGCAGAGGCCCACCCCGATGCGCTGGTGATCGGGCAGGCGCCGCAGCACCGCCATCTCGCCCGCGCGCGGCGTGCAGAGTTCGAGGAACAGCGTGCCGACCTCGAGCGCGGCCAGCGTCTCCACCAGCGGCGCGTAATCGCCCGTCATCGCCTTGCTCTCGTCGGTGCTCCAGTTGCCTCGGCACATGTGCATCGCCAGCCGTTCCGCCGGAAAGCCCCGCACCACCGCGTTGAGCAGCTCGCGCGCGAAGGCCAGCTCGGCGCGCGGATCGCCCTTCTCCGACAAGGCGCCGCACATGAAGCTGCGCTGGCCGGTGACGCCGGCATACACCACCTCCGACAACACCGGCTCGTCGAACTGCACCAGCGCCGCGCCGTTGGCAAGCAGCGCCGCCAGCTCCTCGCGCAGCACCCGCACCACGTCGGCCGCGAGCGCCTCGCGGCTGGCGTAGGCGCGGTCCGACACGCATTCGAGCCACATGGTGCGCGTCAGCAGATAGGGGCCGGGCAAGGCGATCTTGGCGGGACGATCGCTTAGCTCGCGCAGGCTCGTCAGCTCGTGCACGGCCAGCGGCCGGCTGCGCCCGAGCGGGCCGAACACGGCCGGATGGCGCACTTCGCCGGCCGGCACGTCGAGCGCGCGCAGCTCCTGCTCGAAGGCGAGCGGATCGTCGACATAGGGCAGCAGGTCGGTCAGCGGTATCAACTGGCAGTTGTCGAGCCGGCCGCCGACGAAGCTCGCGTAGCTGTCGCGCCGCTGCTCGCCGTCCGTGACGACATCGACGCCGGCACGCAGTTGCGCGGCCAGCGCGAGCTGCACGGCATCGTCGGCGCTGGCCTCGAAGGCCGCGTCGTCGAGCCGGCCCTCGAGATGCTCGTGCAGCGCCTGCAGCATCCAGCGCGGCCGCGGCCAACTGCCGATGCCCATCACCGACAAGGGCGCGATGGACGGCGCCGCGCTTGGCGCCGGCAGCGAGGCGGGGATGCTGACCGGCACGATCGCGATCGGCGCGCGCGGCGACGGTTCGCGTTGCGCGTCGCGAGCCGGCGAGGATGGCGCTGCCGCATGCGCCACCTGCCCCGTCCCGGCCGCGAACGCGCCCTTGCTGACCAGGAAACTGCGCAGCCTGCCCTGCCGCGTCCATGACACCAGCTGGTTGCCCGTCATGCGGCACCAGGCCGGCAGGTCGCCCTCGACCGAGGTTTCGGTCGAGCGGATCTCCAGCAACTGGCCGCGTTCGAGCGGGTCGATATGCTTGCGAATCAGCAGCAACAAGCCGTTGCCGCAATCGAGGTCGCCGCCGTCGAAGCTGACGGCCGGCGCGTGGGTGTGACGCTCGCTGGCTTCCATCGCGTGCAATCCGGATCGATGGGCCGCGCCGGCGCGAATCGCCGGCGCACCCGGGGTCGCGCGGGAAACCTCAGTAGCTGAGGCTCGGGCAGGCCTCGCCCATGAATTCCACCAGCATCGCGCCGCCGACGATCTTCGCACCGGGGATCAACTGGTCCTCGTCGAGCGCGCGCTTCTTGAAACAGGACGAGCAGACGTAGATCCTGCCGCCCGCCTCGACGAAGCTCGTCATCAGCTCCTTGAGCGGCGCGAAGCCGGGCTCGTGGATATCGTCGGCATAACCGGCTTGCGAGAGCCGCGTGCCCTCGATGTTGAGGAACACGACCGCTTCCTTCTCGCTGGCGATCGCCGCGTTGGCGACCACGAAGGCGACCGTCGCGCGGTCGGTATCGTCCTTGGCACGAGTCAGACTGACTACGAATTTTCCAGACACGATAGGCTCCTGCTGATGCACGTCGATGGAGAAACCGGGCGCGACCGGCGGCGCTCAGGCGCTGGCGCCGGCCGGCTTCGCCCGGATGAAGAACACGCCCTGCTCCGGGTCGGCCTGCAGCAGCCGGTGCCCGGTGATGCGGCAGTATGACGGAATATCCTCGATCGCCCCGCGATCGCGCGCCGTCAGGCGGATGACCTGGCCCGGCATGTCGCGCAGGCGCACGCGCAGCTTCAGCAGCAGTTCCCCGCAGCCGATCTCGCCGGCATCCCAGGCCACGTCGTAGTCCATCATGCTGGTGTCGCCGCCTCCTGCGTCGGGCTCGGGCGGCGAGAGTGCCGCCCGTGGCTATCGTAGCGGGCCGGGGCGGGAATGCAATCGTGAAATTCCCCGGCCCTGGTAACGGCTGGGCGGATCGATCTCGACAGATTCGAATTCGATGTAAAGCGCGATGTCGGGCCCGACACGTACGACGGCGACAGGTTTGGGCGAGATTGGCTTGGCCCAGGGGTAGACGCGGTCGAGCGTTGCGCGAGCGTTCCTGTATTGATCCGAATCCAGGTCGGTCAGCGACGAAAGGGATTCGAGGACGTGTCCGGCCATGAAGTCGGCGGTGAGGCTGCGCCCTGCTCCATGGAAATGGATCTGGGTACGGTTTTGTTTATCGGCGCTCTGTAGACGAAGGGTGAGGCGTGAGCTCGCGACATCTGACGACGAGCCATTGACACGCCAGCCCTTGAAACTGTCGGTAGCACCAAAGGTCTCGTCGCCGGCCCTTGCACGAACAGATACGCTCCGGCGCGTCGAGCGCCCCGGCGGGTCCTGGGCGGACGCGGGATCCGGCGTGACATGGACATATGGCCCGAGCTCCGTCTGGTATGTTGCCAGCAGCTTGAACGCGACACCTCCGACGATTCGAGCTTGTTCGTCATTGAGATCGAAGCCCATTTCCTCGATCGGAAACGGTACGCGTAACGCACGCTCCATGCGACTCGCTAGCGAATCCTTGAGCAAGGTACAAATCTCGATCGCCTGCGCGTCCTCGTCGTATGCGATCACGACACAACGCGACTGCCATCGTTCAGACATTCGGAAAGCTCCGCCGTACATGGGCAAACATCCTTGCCGGCAAGCGGCAGACAAACAGCACTACCGTTTTCCCGAACCCTGGATTCACGATGACAAAAGACATGTGCTGCACGCTTGTTGATTCGTGCAGGCACTGTGTCAGAGCTTGAAAAGCCACCGCTTGTGATTCATCAAGCGCCAGCCATCGGATCCAATATGTTTCCGCTCAGATAACTTTTCTTATCTCAACGACACGGTCGAACCACCAAACTCGCCCATCGCCAATCGCGCCGATCACCGAGCCACTCGCAAACCCCTCACGCCCCGATCGTGAACACCGTGCGCGTGCGGCTATCCGCCTTCGCCCAAACCTCGCCGAGCTGCGCGAGCGGCACCGCCCGCGTGTCGATCCTCAGCCCCGCTCGCGGCGCGATATCGAGCACCATGCGCAACGCCTCCAGCAACATCGGCATCGGCACGCTGCCCATGCCGCTGCCCATCAGCGTGATCGCGGTGGAGCGCAGCACCGCCGCCGGCAAGGAGATCTCGCCGCCGCCGATCGCGCCGATCTGCACGTAGCGCAGCGCGGCCAGGTCCGGCAGCGCGCGTGCCGCCGCGCCCAGCAGCGCATGCGCGCTCGGCCCCCAGAGATAATCGAGCACGATGTCGACGCCGCCCGCGAACTGCTCGCGCAGCGCCTCGCCGAGCGTCTCGTCCTGGCCCAGCGGCACCAGCACGTCGGCGCCCAGCGCCGACAGTTCGCCCAGCGCGGTGGCGTCGCGGCCGGTGGCGATCACCTTGCCCGCGCCGAGGTACTTGGCGATCTGCACCGCCAGCCGCCCCGACGAGCCCGTCGCGCCGTTGACCAGCACCGTCTCGCCGAATTCGAGCCGCGCGCGCTCCTTCAGCGCGGCCCACGAGGACATCGCGGGAATCGCCAGCGCCGCGGCCGTCACGTCGTCGAGCGCGTCGGGCAGCGGCAGGCAATGCGCGTCGCTCACCAGGGTGCGCTCGGCCATCGCGCCGTACGGCGCGACCGGGCCGAAGAAATAGACACGTCGTCCGTCGGCGTCGACGCCCGTGCCGTCGACCCCGGCGACGAAGGGCAGGCCCTGCCCCGCGGTATCCGAGGTGTAATGCACGCCGGCCGCGCGCGAGCGCGTGACGTGGCTCAGCGCCGAGGCGGCGACGCGGATCTCGCGACAGCCGGCGCTCGCGCGCGGCGTCTCGAAGTCGCCATACTCGGGCGCCTTGCCGGCCGTTTTCACGATTGCTGCTTTCATGGGGAATTCCTCCGTTCGTTCCGGACCGCGCCGGATGCGGCACCGGCCCAGTTTGCTTCAATGCGCTTCAGTTGGCTTCAGTTGGCCTCGACCCAGGCGCGCAGCGCCGGATCGCGAATCTCGAGCACCTCGAACAGGCCCAGCGCGCGCAGCGCCGGCAGCGCGGCGAGGATGTCGGCGCGCGCCTCGGCACGTTCCGCCCCGCTCGCATCCGGCGTGCCCAGCACGCGCGCGTTGGCCAGGAACGCGCCGACGGTGCCCTTGCGCACCGTCACGCCAGCCAGCTTGGTTTCGTTTTGCTCGTCGGGCAACAATTGTTCGGCTCGCATCGGGTTTCTCCTGTCTGATCGCTGCGGATCTGGTCATCGATGAAAGGCAGTTTATCGAGATACAATCGGCCGAGCTCCGGTATGGAAGCCAATCGATACGGAATTTCGGCCATGCGTGATCCCCTGCTCCCCCCACCTCTCGTACTCGAATCGGGCGGACCGTTAGTTGCGGCTGCGGAATTGACGCAATCCGTGGCGCGAGAAACCGAGGCGCATCGGCATGCGCGCGGCCAGTTGGTGGGTGCGCTGAGCGGGCTGCTGTCGGTCGGGCTGGAGGCGCAGCAGTGGGTCGTGCCGGCCACGCACGCGATCTGGGTACCGCCCCATCACATGCATTCGCTGCGCTCCTACGGACCGTTCTCGGGCTGGAGCGTGTTCGTCCAGGAGGCGGCCTGCGCGGCCCTGCCGGCCGCGCCGCGCGCGATCCGCACCAACCCGCTGCTGCGCGAGGCGGTGCGGCGCGCGGCGACCTGGTCGGGCGGCTCGCTCGGCCACGACGAGATCCGCATCGCGGAATTGATCCTGGCCGAGATCGCGGCCTCGCCGGCGCAGGCGCTGGGCCTGCCCCGGCCGCTCGACACGCGCCTGGCGAGGATCGCCGATGCGCTCGCGGCCGACCTGTCGGACACGCGCCGCGCCGAGGACTGGGCGCAGTGGGCCGGCATCGCGCCGCGCACGCTGAGCCGGCGCTTCCTGGAGGAAACCGGCATGAGCTTCGCGCAGTGGCGCCAGCAGGCGCGCGTGCTGCGCGCGCTGGAACGGCTCGCGGTGGGCACGCCGGTCACCACCATCGCGCTCGAGCTCGGCTACGACAATGTCAGCGCCTTCATCGAGATGTTCCGTCGCGTGCTGGGCGTCACGCCGGGAAAATACGCGGCGGAGTTGCCGCCGCTGGCCGCGGCCGATTGAGCCGCAGGTATCGAGCGCGCCTGCGGCCCGAGCTCCCCGTCACGCAATCACGACAAGCACCCGCGCTTCGTTCGCCCCCTGCCCACCTGTCGCCCATTCGGCTCACGCCATTCGGGCGCGACTTACGGTCGCTCTGAACCGTTATGAGATGCATGGATTGTTACGATCACGCAGCGATTGGCAACGATCGTTTCAAAATCTCGTCAAACAAGAAATATTTAACTTGTTCGAACGAGATTCCCTTCATGAAGATTCTCAATGGAGTGAGACATGAGCAGCAAGAAGCTGAAGGTGATGCAGGCCCGTCGCGACGCCATCCTCGCCGCCGTCCGGCAACAGCCCGGCGTCACCACCAAGGAGCTGGCCGACATCATCGGCACCCATGACGTGAAGCCGGTCTCGAACGCGATGTGGCGGCTGCTGCGCAGCGGCAACATCCTGTCCGAGCAGGTCACGCGCGACGGCGCGCACATGAACGCCTACTACCTGCCCGAGCAGATCGACGGCGATTCGGTCGAGCGCGTGAACCAGAAGCTGGTCGACGCCAGCGACGTGGTTCCCGTCAAGCGCGCCGCGCTTCCGGCGGGCAGCGTCTTCGAGCTGGCGCGCAAGCAGAAGCGCAAGACAAACCCGCCGACTCGATCGTCCGGCAAACCCGCCCCCGCATCCGCCAACCTGCCCGTCGACGCCGCGCCCGCCCCCACGCCCCATCCCGCCATCGATCCCTTCACCTGCGCCATCGCCAGCGACGGCAGCCTGGTCCTGATGCGCGCCGGGCGTATCGAACTGGCGCTCTCGGATGCGGACACGGCAATCCTCCAGCGCTACCTGGTGAAGCGCATCGCGGCCAATACGCTGCTGGGCGACATGGCCGGCTGAGCCGATCGCCGAATCGCATCCCGCCCCTCGAACCCCGTCTTCCGGCGCCCTCGCGGCGCCCCCTCAAAACTCCTGCCGCGTCGGCCGGAACACCACCTCGTTGATGTCGACGTCCTCCGGCGCACCGATCACGTAGGCCAGCAGGTTCGCGAAGGAATCGGCCGGCAGCGCGATGCCGTAGAACTCGCGCACCGCGGCGGCGATATCGGGCTCGGTGATGCTGTCGGGCAGTTCGGTGTCGATCGCGCCCGGCGAGATCACCGTGGTGCGAATGCCGTAAGGCTTCACCTCCTGGCGCAAACCCTCCGACAGCATCCTCACCGCCGCCTTGGTCGCCGCGTACACGGCGCTGCCCGGGCGCACCTTGTGCGCGGCCACCGAGGCGACGTTGATCAGGTGCCCCGCCTTCTGCGCCTGCATGTGCGGCAGCGCGGCGGCGATGCCGTACAGCACGCCCTTCAGGTTCACGTCGATCATGCGATCCCAGTCGTCGATACGAGCGCGCTCCAGCGGCGAATGCGGCATCAGCCCCGCGTTGTTGACCAGCACGTCGACGCGGCCGAAGCTGGCGACCGCCGTATCGACCAGGCGTTGCACATCCTCGCGGCGCGTCACGTCGGTGGCCACCGCCAGCGCCTCGGCGCCTTGCGCCTTGAGCGCCGCGACCAGCGCATCGAGCCGTTCGATGCGGCGGGCGCCGAGCACCACGCGCGCGCCGTCGGCGGCGAGCCGGCGCGCGGCCGCCTCGTCCAGGCCGCTGCTGGCGCCGGTGATGACCACGACCTTGTTCTCGATCTGGATGGGTTGGGACATGTTCGATTCTCCGGTGGAACGGGCACGGGCGGCCCGGGTGGAACGTCAGCCGGGAAATCTAGCAAAGGGGGGAGGCGCGCGTGAAGACGCCGGCACCGCACAAGACGGTGAAAACGCCTCAACAATCGGGACAGGCAGGACGGGCAAGGCACCGATGCACCTCACGCGCCGTCGAATCCGGAAGATCCTCGCCGGGCGGCAAGCAGGATGCCTGCGCTCGGCGCTTGCGCCGCGGCCGGGGAAAACGGGCGGCGCGCCAGTCGGCGACTTCGCGAAACAAGGCATGAATTCCTGTCGGTCCGTCGGCGATACGCCGGAATCCGGCAATCTGTCCGGCGCCCTGCCTGTCATTTCCAGTCGTCATCATGCCGCCGTCCCGCCCCGGTCTGAATCTGCGCATGCCCGTTCGGTCCGCCGATAGCGGCTCGCCCTCCGAGAGTCCACTCACGACGCCGGATGCGGGGCATCGCGCGCCGCCGCGCAGCAGGTCGAACTCACCGGGCTTGCCTGGGATACCGGCCGCGTTTTCGCACCGCCGCGGCGACGCAGCCGTCTCGGCGCTCACGCGAGGCGCGGCGCGAGGCAGTGCCTCGCCACCCGGCTCGCCAGCCTCCGCCACGGCGGGACCGCAACGCACGCCGGCCAGCCGGCTGCCTCGTTTCGAGTCGTCGGAAGTGGGCGGCATCGTCCATGAGAATGCCTACAGCGTGGCGCCGCGACATGTGCCGCTCGTCACCTCGAACCTGGTCACCTGCCGCGCGCTGGCGATTTCCGTCGGCGATGCCCACTACCTCGGGCACATCTTCGAATGGCCAAGCCACGAAGGCGCGCATACGACCGAGTCGATGAGCGCGCTGCTCGATGGCGCGGCCGGCGCATTGGGCATGGCGCCGGGTCAACTGGCCAATTGCCGGGTCGCCGTCGTCAGCGGCTCGGAACCCTGCGACGAGATCGATGGTCCGCTGCACCAGGCCCTGCGCGGGCTCGGCGTGACGGCCGAATGGCACGATGCGCACGGCACCGAGGGGGGCGTGCACGCCGTGGTCCACGAAGGCCGCGTGCAGATCGGGCACGACGCGATGACCGAGACGGCCGCGGCGGAAAAACGAAGCGGCAGACTCTAGTCGCGCGCAGCTCGGCTGCCCCGGAATCGGCCGGTGCGGGCCCGGCCGCCTTGGCGTGCCGGCGCGCGCCAGCCCGAATCAGCGCCCCGCCGCGTTCCTGCGCAGCGCGTCAAGGATCTGCCGCTCCAGCGCCAGGTAGTCGCCGCCGAAGTGGTGATCGCCGCCGGTCTTGATGACCTGGGCGCCGCTGCCGGCCAGCGCCGGGCACAGCGTGTCCTGCTCGGTCGCGCCGTAGAAGCACTGCACCTGCTTGAGCGGCAGCTTGTTGAACTCCGGCCGCACCTGCAGGGCCTGGTCGCTGGCCGGCATGCCGAGCCAGCCCGTCACGCGGATCTGGAAGTCGGCCGAGGGCGCGAAACCGAGCAGCGAGATCACCGAAACCTTGTCCTTGAGCGGCTGCGCCAGGCGGTTGTAGGCGAACGGCATCACGTCGGCGCCGAACGAATAGCCGATCAGCGCGACATGCGAGGCGTGCCAGCGCGCCAGGTAGGTCTGCATCACGCGCGCCAGGTCGTGGCTGGTCTGGGCCGGCGTCTTCTCGCTCCAGAAGTAACGCAGGCTGTCCCAGCCGACCACCGACACGCCGTCCTTCTGCAGCGCCTCGGCGATGGTCTTGTCGAGATCGCGCCAGCCGCCGTCGCCCGAGATCACGATCGCCAGCAGGCCCTCGCCGGCGGCCATGCCGCCCGGCCTGGCGGGCAGCTCGACCAGCGGCAGGTCGGACACGTCGAGCTCGTCGGCGCTGCCGTCGCGCAGATGCGGCGCAAGCAGCGACACCAGGCGCGCGGCGTCGCCCGTCGCGGCGCTGTCGACGAAGCCCGGCGTCTTGCGGCGGCTCACGGTCGGGTCCGGCGGGCACATCCTGAAGCGCGCGTCGAGCGTGGCGGCAGGCGCCACCGTCACCGCGCCCGAGATGGTGTTCTCCGGCGCCTGCGCCAGCACCTGGCGCGCCAGCGCGCCGCCCTGGCCGATGCCGGCCACGATCGGCGCGAAGTAGCGCGAGGTCTTCAATTGCCGTTCGAGCTGGTGGCTGACCGCCTCGGCGTCGCCCACCAGTTGATGGCAGCTTTCCTTGTCCTTGGCGAGATTCGCGGCATAGCGCGCGGTATCGACGCCGACCGTCAGCGCGCCGGCCTTGGCCAGCGCCTCGGCGGTGGCCTGGTCGGCCGCGCTCCAGCCGCCCGCCGCCGAATACAGCACCACGAAACCATGCACGTCGCCCTCGGGCCGCACCACGGTCACCTCGCCGTAGCGCCCGCCGGGCATCCGGCCCATCCTGCCGACCAGGGTGGCCGGCTGCGAGGCGGCGCTCGCCGCCGTGGCCTTGCCGGCGAGCTTGCCGCCCGCCTTGCCCGATTCCGCCGCACCGGCGCCCGCGACCTGCACCAGCATCATGCCGGCGGCCACCGCCGCCCGGCCCCAACCATTCCACTTCATGAACGCCGACCTCCTGCCAGCAAGGACAGATCGGCCAGCGTGACGAACACGCCGACCGAACCGGAAGCCGCCAGATAACGCGGCTCCCATTGCGGCTCGAACTTGCTCTTGAAGGCGCGCAAGCCGCGGAAATTGTAGAAACGCCCGCCGAAGCGCCAGACGATGCGGCCCAGGCGGTGCCAGAGCGAGGACATCGGCGCCGAGCCCATGCCCGAGAACGGCGCCATGCCGAGGCTCAGGCGCCGGAAGCCGGCCTCCTTCAGGTGCAGGGCGAGCTGCGTGAACAGGTACTCCATCGCGTAGGGCGAGGCCTCGGGCACGTGGCGCATCACGCCCACCGTCGCGTCGGTATTGAGATCGGTGGTCATGAAGGTGACGAAGGCCACCGGCTCGTCGTCCTGGCGCACCAGCATCACCGACTGGGTGGCCAGGTAGCCGTCGTGGAAGGCGGCGATCGAGAAGCTCTTCTCGCGCGCGTCGCGGCTGTCGAGCCAGTCGTCGGAAATCTCGCGCAACAGCGGCAGCATCCCGGGCACCGCCTGCGGCGGGATCACCTCGACCGACATCGCGTCGCGATCGGCGCGCCGCAGCGCGTAGCGCAGGTGCGAGCGGTTCGAGCCCTTCAGGTCGAAACGGTCGAGCGCGATGTGCGCCTCCTCGCCGAGCTTGACCAGGGTGAGGCCGGCGTCGAGATAGAGCGGCAGCGCCTCGGCGCGCACCTGGTAGAAGGCCGCGCGCCCGCCGTGCGCGTGCGCGCGCAGGATGAAGTCGTTGATCAGGCCGGCCCATTCGTCGCGCGGGCCAACCGGATCGTAGAGCGCGGCCCAGGTGCGGCCGTGCTTGGCGTACATCAGGAAGGCCTCGCGCGAGGGCGAGAACAGGAAGCTCTTGTCGCCCATCAGCGCCAGGCCCACGTCGCTGCGGTCCTGGGCGCGGATGATGCGCGCCGCGTCGGCCAGGTCCTGCGGCTCGGGCATCACGAAGCGGCCGGCGGCCGGGCGCAGCAGTTGCCAGAGCGAGGCCATCGCGGCGAACACGCCGGCCGCGAGGGTGGCGCGCAGCGCCCGCGAGGCGCGCTCGTCGAACGCGAAGGTCGACCAGATCTCGCGCGTGTAGGGCACGTCGCGGAACGCGAACAGCAACACCCAGACGGCCAGCATCAGCACCAGCGCGACCGACATGAACCAGCCGATCGTGAAGGGCTCGGCGAACAGCGAGGAATGGCGGTTGAAGCGGCGCCGCGACACCAGCAGCAGCACCAGCAGCGCGACCAGCACGCCGGCCTCGACGAAGGCCAGGCCCTTGGAGAAGGACAGCGCGAGGCTCGCCAGCGTGAGGCCCAGCGCCATCCACCAGGCCGCGTCGAGGCGGCGCAGCAGGCCGCGCGCGACGAACAGCAGCGACACGCCGAGCACGCTGCAGAGCACCTGCGAGCCTTCCATCACCCACAGCGGCACGACGTTGCGCAGCACCGCGATGCGCTGCCAGAAGGCCGGCGTGGCGCCCGAGATCACCAGCATGCCGCCCACCGCGAAGGTGACCAGGCCGAGGAACAGCGGCGCGAGCTGCGAGACCTGGGCGGCCTGGGCCGACACGAAGCGATGGCCGATCGCGCGCCCCTCGAACACGGTCAGCAGCCCGGCCGACAGCACCAGCGGCACGCCGAAATAGATCGCGCGATAGGCGATCAGGGCGGCCAGCATCGAGGTGGGCGGCACCGCGCTGCCGAGCGTGAAGGCCATCGCCGCCTCGAACACGCCGATCCCGCCCGGCGTATGGCCGATCATGCCGAGCAGCAGCGCGCCCGAGTAGACGGTGATGAAGGTGACGAAGCCGATATGGCCATGCGGCAGCAGCGACCACAGCGCGAGGCCGGCGGCCACCACGTCGATCACCGCGAACAGCAGTTGGCCGAGCAGGTCGCGGCGCGCCGGGATGTCGAAGGAGAGCCAGCGCCAGCGCGAGCGGATCTCGCGCGGGGCCTTGCCGCAGAGCGCCACCAGCGCGGCCAGCAGCACCAGCACCAGCGCACCGCCGGCGCGCAGCCAGCCGGGCCCGACCGGCAGCATCGCGGCGAGCGCCGTCGAGCCGCCCAGCATGCCGAGCGCCGTCATGCCGACGATGCCCAGCGCCAGGGTGGCGCCCATGAAGACGGTCATGCGGCCGATCTGGGCGGCGCTCACGCCCGAGGCGCCGTACACGCGCACCCGCACCGCGCCGCCGGTCAGCGCGCCGAAGCCGGTGGCGTTGCCCAGCGCGGTGCCGGCGATGGTGCCGATCCACAGCGGAATGCGCGGCACCGAGGCGCCGACGTAGCGCAGCCCGATCGCGTCGCGCGCGACCAGGGCCACGTAGCTGAGCGCGGTGGCGCCGAGCGCGCCGGCCCATTCGCCGAGCGTGAGGTGGCGCAGGTTGCGGATCACCGACTTGTAGTCGACGGTCTCCGACAGGTGCTGGAACACGAACAGCAAGGCGATGCCGATGCCGAGCGCGAGCAGCGGCGACATGAGGCGGTCGAGCCGCAAGGTCTGGCGAACGCGCGCGAAAGCCTGCGCCGCGCGCCGCGGTAAATCACTTGAAGACATGAAATCTGAGGATCAGGCTGGAACCTGTCGCGAGTTTGACGCTACCGTCGTTACCATCGTGTTGCGGCCGCGCCCCGAACGCGGACTTCGCTTGCCGTGATGGCCGGCCAGGCCGGTATCAGGGCCCGGCAGTCTACCGGAGCGACATTACAAAATGGTTCGCCGCAGCCGCCAGGCTTCTGACGATGCTCCGAAAAACCGCTTCGGCACGCGCGAACCCCATCGCACGTCTGTCGTCAGGAGATTGCGCATGATACTGGAAAAGCGTCGCGAAAAACCTCGCGGCAACTACGTAAAGGCAAGCCCCTAGCGGGTTTTCACGGAACCGGCGAAATTGCCCGGCGGCAGCAACGGCGGCGTTTCGGGTTCCGAACCATCCAGGGATTCGCAGGAATCCGAAGCGCAAGCGTTTGCGGCATCGAGCTTACTGAAATATTTCGAATAATCGACATCGGCATTTCAATCCCCGCGCCCTGCAGGGGTATTCGAAAGCCACGGGTTCGCCGGGCGCGCAGCCGCCCGCTCAGCGCAGATAGAGCACGCCGTCGCCCACCTGCAGATGGGCCGATACCGGATCCTCGCGATGCACGGCGATCAGGTTCAGCCCGGCCGGCACGCAGCGATAGCCGAACTCGGCCAGGAAACCCTCCACCAGCGCCGCGTCGGTCTTCAGCACCTCGACCGTCAGCATCGGGCGGCAGCGCCGCAGCGTGTCGCGCGCGCCGGTCAGCGCCTCCATCTCCATGCCCTCGATGTCGAGCTTGATCAGGTCGACGCGCGGCAGCGCCAGCGAATCGATGCTGATCATCGGCACCGTGCTGCCCACCGCGGTGTCGTAGGAGATCGGCTGCCCGATGAACTCGCCGTTCTCGCGCGGACGCAGCTCGAGGCTGCCGAAGCTGGCATGCGAGAGGTAGTCGGGCTGCGGCACCGAGAGCTCGCCGCAACGCTCGCCGAGCGCGGCCAGCTTGGCGCGCGCGTTCAGGCAGTTGTTCAGCACCAGGTTGCCGGCCAGCGCGTAGAACACCACCTCCTGCGCCTCGAAGCTCAGCACCCGGCCCCAGCCGTGCATGTGGCGCGCCCATTCGATGGTATGCACGCCGATGTTCGCGCCGCCGTCGATCGCCACCACGCCGTCGCCGTGCAGCTCATGGCGGCGCGTCAGCATGGCCAGCGTGAAGCCGACCTCGCTGGTGTCGAAGCAGCCGTTCTGCAGCAACTGGTGGCCGACGCCGTAGTCGTCGCCGGTCTCGGCGGTGTTGTGATCGTGGCGGTTCACGATCATCGTGCCGTGGTTGGTCGCGGCAAGCATGAACGCGACCGGGCGTTGCGGAAAGCTCATGATGGCGCCTCGCAATCGAATGCTTTGTTCTTGGCAGGCCCGGCACATGGCCAGGCGCGATACACGGGTCCGGTGCGCGGATTGTCACGCACAATCGCGCCGCCTGAACAGCGGGTGTTTGCGGATCACGCCACAGTGGCCGATTCGCCGCCGAACCTCGTCGACCGGCCGCAAAACCAGGCCCGGCGGGCGATACGGGGCGCGCGGCCGGCACCGGCGGCACCCCGCGCGGGGGTGTAACGCGCGTAACGAACTGTGACGCGGGAAGCGCCCCGCCGGCCCGGGCAGCCCCGCGCCGCGCGGCTCGCCGCC
>NZ_VWWC01000138.1:0-18702 GCF_011753175.1 Burkholderia sp. Cy-637
CGCCTCGCGCTCGTGCTCGTGGTACTCGTGGTAGGTCAGGCCCAGCACGTCCATCTCGACGCCGGCCGTCACCAGCGCGATCACCGGATGCATGTGCTGCGGAATGCCGGGCGTGGTGTGCAGCGCGGTGTTGCGGGCGATGCCGAGCAGCTCGGCCAGCGTGCGCGAGGAGGGCAGGGCCGTGTCGGCATCGAGCCGACCTTGCAGGATCGCCTCGCGCAGGCAGGCGTAGAGGCGATGCTGGCGTGGCTGGCGCGCTTCGTCGGCGCTGCCGGCGGGCTCGAGGAAGGCGGCGAACAGGACGCGGAAATCCATCGTGGCTCCAAGAATCGATGATCGGCTGGATCTAGGAATGGTGCCATGGTTTGCGTATCGTCCGGTGCTTTCCATCCCGTCATTCCGGAGCCAGGCCATGAACGAAGCCCCCGCCAGGGATCTCCCCAGCTCGGAGCGCACCCGCGTGCGCCGTGTCGCGCAGCGCGCCCATTACGATCGCGCCACGCTGGAGGCGATCGTCGACGCGGCCCATGTCTGCCATGTCGCGTTCGCCGACGAGCAGGGCGTGCACTGCATTCCCACCGCCTGCTGGCGCGACGGCGATCATCTCTACATCCATGGTTCGAACGGCAGCCGGATGCTGAGGCTGGCCGCGGCCGGCGCGCAGGTCTGCGTGAGCATCACGCATCTCGACGGCCTGGTGCTGGCGCGCTCGGCCTTCAATCATTCGATGAACTATCGCTCGGCGATGATCTACGGCTGCTTCGAAGTCGTGCCCGAAGCGCGCAAGGGTGCCGTGCTCGACGTATTCCTGGAACAGCTCGCGCCGGGGCGCAGCCGCGAGGCGCGCCCCGGCAATGCCAAGGAGCTGGCGGCGACCACGGTGCTGCGGATCGGCTTCGACGAGGTAGCGACCAAGGTTCGCCAAGGCGGCCCGAAGGACGACGAGGACGATCTCGGCTTGCCGGTCTGGGCCGGCGTGCTGCCGCTGGGCGTGGCGCGCGGGGCGCCGATCGTCGAGGCGGCGCCCGATGGCACGCCCGCTTATGTGCGCGACTGGGAGCGCGTCGTTCTCGCCTGAGCACGGGCGCGGCGCTGGGTTGCCAGCGCTTCGGCGCCTGCCGAATCAGCCTCGGCAGCGCTGGACCCGCCCTCGTCGGCGAGTGACGCTTCAGCCGGTCGTGAGAGGGGGCAAGCGGCCTTCAGTCGGCCTTTGGTCGGCCTTTAGTTGGCCTTCAGTCGGCAGTATCCCCGCCCTTCGGCAGCTTCGACCAGGCGGCGCGCCCCGGCAGCGGCGACCAGGCCGGGCGCGCCGCCTTCGCCGTGTCGATCACCACCAGGTAGCGGCCCGCGTCCGGCGTCGGCTCGCGCGGCTGGTCGCGCAGGATCCACGGCGCCTCGCCCTCGCTCGCGCGCGTCTCGTAGTCGGCATCGAGGATGCCGCGATGGTCGAGGAAGGCATTGAGCGAGCCGGGAATCCGCACGCAGCCCTTCGAGTGGCGGATGCCGAGCAGCGGCTCGAGCTTGTCGGGATCGGTGGAATGCATCTGGAAGCGCATCGGCGAGGTGCCGCCCTTGCCCCAGCCGCGCTGGCCGTCCACCCAGCCGAAATCGAAGATGCGCCGGCCGGCCGCGCCATAGCCGCGGATCTTGTTCTCGTTCTCGGTTCCCTCGGCGCGGAAATCCATGTTGACGGGCGAGTGCTCGAACACGCCGGTGGGCGTGACGAAGTGGTCGTATTGGCCCGGCAGCCCGGTGCCGACGGGCGAGGCGCCGATCAACTGCCACTCGTTGCCGGGCGTGGTGCGGAAGTAGACGAACAGCGCCTGGACATTGCGCGCGCGGTCGACCAGCACCACGTATTCGCCGGCCAGCTCGCCGTGGCCCTTGGCGGCCAGCGCCTGCTGCAGCCGCGTCGCGTATTCGCGCTGGGCCGCGGCCGGCACCGTCAGGCGCCGCGTGACTTCGCGCGCGTAGGTATCGCGCATCGCCAGCGCGCGCCGGGTGATCGCCAGGGCCTCGTCGGCGTTCTTCGGCGCGGGATGGAACACGGGCGGGGGGAGTTCGGCGGGGACCTCGGGCGCTTCGGCGGCAGAGGCCGACGAGGCGGCCGAAGCGCTGGCGCCGGAGGTTGCCGAAGCGGCGGACGCCGTGGAAGCCGAAGCCGCGTCAGCGTGTGACGACGGTTTGGCCGCGGCAGGCTCTGCCGCCTTGCCGGCCGTAGCCTGCGCTGCGGAAGCGGGCGCTTGCGCCGGAGCGTCGGCGGCCAGCACCGGCGCGGGCAGGGTGCCGAGCATGGCGAATGCCGCGCAAGCCAGGCAGGCGATCGCACGCCCGCGATGAGGAGCGGGGTGCCATGACGACGGGGCGTCGAATTGTTCTGGCATCAGGGGGCCTCGTGTCAACAACGATGACGGTGAGGCATGGCTGGCCCGAATTCGTTCGGCCGGGGTTGTGACGACTTGTAAGCGGGGTCGGAGCGCAGGAGTTCAGGCGGCGAAGCGGTTCAGCCGAGATCCTCGTCGATTTCCTTGCGCTCGCGGCGCTCCTCGTTGCCGCGCCGGGCGCGCAGGCGCTGGCGGGAGAGCACCGAGATCACCTCGCCGGTGCTGGCGCCGGCCGGGATTTCGTTGCGGATCACCTTGGCGACCAGCGGCAGGCCGGCCCGCTGTCGTTTCAGCGCGCGGGCGATCGCACCCCGGCACGCCGGGCCGTGGCATTCCCATTCGTCGCGGATTCGTTCGCAGTAGCGGCATTTTTCCATCCACAGAGTCTAACCGGAATCGACCTTGCGCTCGGGGCGGGCCGCAGCGGCCCGGAGCGGGGCGATGGGCATCGGTGAGGCTCGCGGTCGTCAGTTACCCGAAGCAAGTTGGTTGCATGCGGGACTGGTTCGCCCGGATCTGCGGGGCGGCGGCGAGCGGAACGTGCAGCCTCGATTGCGAGCGAAAACGTGCACGATGGCCATCATTGCTGTCGCATCGTGGACACGCTTCGCGCCCGCCCTCGACGGCCCCTGGAACGGCTGGTTTGCAAAGCAGCAAACCTGCTGCATCGATGCCGTCGATGGCACGCGATGCAATCCGAAGGCCGATGTTGCGACGCGAAATGATCAACTGCCGAATCAGGAATTTCGTGCTGTTTCGCCAGCCGGATTTGATTCCTATGACGAAAAAATTATCGGGCCCATCAGGGTGAATACCTACATAAAAGCGCTGATAGCGGTATAGTAGGCGCGCTCGCCGGCGCCTCCCCAGCGCCGGCCGAAATTCCGGCGGGCTGCGCCGCCATCCGTGATTTCACCCTGGACGATGCAAGAAACCCTGTTGCTCATTGCCGCGTCGATCGGCGTCGCGATCATCGCGATCGGCGCCGGCGTCTGGTTCGCCGGACGCCAGGCAAGACGGAATCCCTATGCCCGTCACGCGCTGGTGCGCGAGGCCGTGCCCGCCGAGCGTCGCGCGGATACCGATCCGGTCGCGTCCCATCTCGCTTCTCGCCTGGTTTCTCCCGCCGTGGCCGGTTTCGTGCCGCCCGTTGCCGACGCCGCCGCCAAGGGGCGCCAGGCGGCCGATGGCGCGACCGCGCTGGGCTCGGCGGCCCGCGACGCGCAGGCCGCCGCCAAGGCCGCGGTTCGCGAAGCGCGCGAGGCCGATGCCGACGCGGTCGATCTCGAGCATCGCGCCGCGCAGGCGGTGCGCAACGCGCGCCCGAACGTATCGGGCTCCGAAGCATTGGCGCTGCGCCTGCAGGACCGTGCCCGGCGTGCGCGCCGCTACGCGACGCTGGCGTCGCAATGGGCCGCCGATGCGCGCAACTACGCCGAGCTGGCGATCGGCGAGCCGACCGGCTCGCATGCGGCGCTCGCGATCGAGCGCGCGATGCAGGCAGCCGGCGCGCATCGCGAGACGCAGCGGCTCGCCACCCAGCGCCGCGGCCGCGTGCGCGGCCTGCAGACCGCCGAGCGCTGAGGCGCGGGGCGTCGTCGTCGAGTTTCCGCGCCGCCCGTCTCCATCTTCTTCCCCTTTCCTGCTGTCGATCCGCTCGCGCGTTGCACGCGTCGAGCCGAGCGGATCGCGGTGGGCGCAGCGACCGGCTGCGCCGCCCTGGCCGCTCGAGCCTCAGTGCCCGCCTTCGGCCTGCCCGCGCTTCGCCTTGGCACGCCGCGACAGCATGTTCATCCCCTCCACGAAGGCCGAGAAGGCCATCGCCGCGTAGATGTAGCCCTTGGGCACGTGGCTGCCGAAGCCTTCGGCGATCAGCGTCATGCCGATCACCACCAGGAAGCTCAGGGCCAGCATCACGATGGTCGGGTTGCGGTCGATGAAGCGCGACAGCGGGCCGGCCGCGACCAGCATCACCGTGACGGCGGCGATCACCGCGATGAACATGATGGCGACGTGCTCGGTCATGCCGATCGCGGTCACGATGCTGTCGATCGAGAACACGATGTCGAGCACCAGGATCTGGCCGATCGCCGCGACCGGCGTCAGCATCGCGGCGGCCACCCCGCCCGCCGCGCCGGCCTGCTCGCCCGGCGCCACGTGATGGTGGATCTCCTTGGTCGCCTTCCAGACCAGGAACAGGCCGCCCGAGATCAGGATCATGTCGCGCCAGGAGAAGGCGTGGTCGAACAGCGTGAAGGCCGGCTGGGTGAGCCGCGCGATCCAGGCCACCGTGCCCAGCAGCGCGAGCCGCAGGAACAGCGCCAGGCCGATGCCGATGCGCTGGGTGCGTGCGCGCTGCGCCTCGGGCAGCTTGTTGCTGAGGATCGAGATGAAGATCAGGTTGTCGATGCCGAGCACGATCTCCATCGCGACGAGCGTCACGAGGGCGGCCCAGACGGCGGGGTCGGCGGCGAGGGTCAGCAGGTGGTCCATGGCGGTCGGGTTCCGGAATCCATTGGTGGGCTGGTGTCGAGGCTTGTTATGATCGGCGATCGTCGGCTTCGGGAAAATCATCTCGAAACTGATCTCAACATCGGTTTTTCCGAAATTTGCCACGACCGCTGGAGCCATCATGCTGAATTTTCGACATTTGTACTACTACTGGGTGGTCGTGAAGGAGGGCGGCTTCGCGCGCGCCGCCGAGCGGCTCGACATGGCGGTGCAGACCATCAGCGCGCAGGTGCGCGAGCTCGAGCGCGCGCTCGGCCATCCGCTGCTGAAAGCGGCCGGGCGCGGCGTGACCATGACCGAGGCCGGCCAGGCGGCCTTCGCGCGTGCCGACGAGATGTTCCGGATCGGCGCGCATATCGCCGACGACGTGCGCGCGGCGGCCAGCGGCGAGCTGGCGCGGCTCGCGGTGGGGCTGACCGATGGCGTGTCGAAGCTGGCCGCGCACGCGGTGCTGGAGCCCGCGCTCGACACGCCGTCGCTGCGGCTGCGCTGCCACGAGGGCGAGCTCGACGACCTGCTGGCCGAACTGGCGCTGCACCGGCTCGACCTGGTGCTGGCCAGCCAGCCGGCGCCGCCGCATCCCACCCTGCGCCTGACGAGCGAGCGGCTGGTGGCTTCGGCGGTGGATTGGTACGGGCCGGCCAGCCTCGTCACGCGGGCCGCGCGCGAGCGGTTTCCCGATTGCCTCGCCAGCTTGCCGGTGCTGCTGCCGACCGCGCATTCACCCTTGCGCGCGCAACTGGAGCGCAGCTTCGAGGCGAGCGGGATCCGGCCGCGTATCGCCGGCGAATTCGAGGACAGCGCCTTGCTGGCGGTGTTCGGCGCGCGCGGGCTGGGGGTGTTTCCGCTGAGCGAGGCGGGTGCCGGCGACGCGGCCATGCTGCGCGGCCTGCGCCGGCTCGGGCGGGCCGATGGGGTGGTGGACGAGATCTACGCGATCCGTTCGCGGCGCGGCGAGCATCATCCGTTGGTGGAGCGGGTGATGCTCGGGGCAGAGTCGAGCCGCTGATATCGCGACAAGTTTTCCTGGACCCGGGAATTTGCTTTTGTATTTGACATGTCACAAGTAGGTGTCGTGACGTATCAACTACGTTGACACATCTTGCTCGGTTTTCTACACTTTTCGTGTATCGACGTGTTGATACGTGTGCGAACGACGGATCATGAAAGCCAGGAGCCGAGGTGCAAGAGCATGTCGTGCGATGTTCGGTCCGTCTCGCTTTTCCAGGGGGATTGAGTGATGGCTGTTCAAACGCTGAAGCGCTGGGGTAATAGTCTCGCGGTTCGAATTCCGGCCAATGTCGCACAGGAAGTGAAATTCACCGAAGGGCAGGAGGTCGATGTGCAGGTCGTTGATGGCAATTTGCAAATACGAGCGCATGGCGCAATCAAGCGTTTTTCCCGCGAGCGGTATCTACAGCAACTTCGTGAGGCGAAGCTTGCCCCGCACCCCCATGTCGAGTTTGGCGAGCCTCAGGGCGATGAGTTTGGTGGTCCGGACGATCCGGCGCGCCGCTGAAGGGGGGCCACGATGCTTGATGGAATTCCGGAAGCGGGAGATGTGATTCGTTTGTATATCGGGCCGAGTAAAGGTAACGAACAGGATGGATATCGAGCGGTCGTTGTTCTGACGGCCCTGGATATCAATGAGTTGACCGGACGTATAGTCGGTCTGCCCATTACCTCGACGATCCGGGGCTGGGATTCGGAAATACCTCTCTCGAGCCTCGCTCGGCCCGGCGTGGCACTTGTCGATCAGATCGTCAATCTGTCGTTCAGGACACGTGGTTTCACATGCGACGGGGAGCGGGCCACGGACGAGGAAATGCAGGCGATTCGATTCGCTGTCCGCAGTTTTCTCGACCTGTAGATCGAAGCGGCGCCCATTCTCCTCATCCTTATCCGAATGGGCCTGGCCGCTCGGCCATCTTCAAGCCTCCACCATCCCACCCACCCGATGAAACGCGCGGCCGAAGTAGATCAGCCCGTCCGTATCGCCGCGCACGCGGATCGCCGTGGCCTCGACGAACACCACCGTGTGCGAGCCCACCTCCTTCATCTCCACGATGGTCCCCTGCACGCTGGCCAGCGCGTCGCGAAGCACCGGCACGCCGTCCTGGCCTTCGTCCCAGGCGGCCAGGCCGAAGCGCTCGTCCATCGGCATCCTGGTCAGTCCTGCGAAATGACGCGCCAGCGGCTCGTGCTCGCCGGGCAGTACGTTCACGCATAGCGAGCGGTTGCCGGTGAGCGTGGCGTGGGTGCTGCTCGAACGGTTCAGGCAGATCAGCAGGGTGGGCGGCGCGTCGGTGACCGAGCAGACCGCGCTCGCCGTCACGCCGCAGCGGCCGTGCGGGCCCGCCGTCGTGATCAGGTTGACGGCGGCGCCGAGATGCGCCATCGCGTGGCGGAACAACTGGCGCGCGTCCTCGTCGGCGGCTGCGCGCGTTGGGTCGGTCATGGACACTCCTGGAGCGGACGACATGGCGAAAGCCGCGGCCGCTCATGGGACAGGGCGGCCGGATTCGCTCGATAGTCCCGCAGTGTCGCCCGTCCGGCGGAAAAAGTCAGGGTAACCCCTTGCTTGCCGGGGTTTTCGACCGCGCCGCCGAGCTTTGCTCGCGCCGCATCAGGCGCCGTGCGCGAGGCTCGCCAGCGAGACCAGCATGACCGGCATGGCGACCATCGCGAGCAGCGTCTGCATGGCCGTGATGCCGGCCATCAACGGCGCGTCGCCGCCGAGCTGGCGCGCCATGATGTAGGACGAGGAGGAGGTCGGCAGGGCCTGGAACAGCAGCGCGACCGTCATGACGGCCTCGCCGAGCCCGAGCGCGCGGCCGGCCGCGAAGGTCAGCAGCGGCATGGCGAGGAACTTGAAGAGCGAGGCGACCAGCATCGGCTGCAGCCAGGCGCGGGTCGCGCCGAAGCGCAGCGCGGCGCCGACGCAGAGCAGGCCGAGCGGCATCGAGGCGGCGCCGAGCGCGCGCACCGCCGGCTCGATCGCGGCGGGCACGGCGATGCCGCCGGCCTGCATCGCGCCGCCGATCGCGCAGCCCACCACCAGCGGGTTGGTCAGCACCTGGCGCAGCGCCGCGGCCGGCCCGAGCCGCGTCTGGCCGTAACGCGCGAAGACCAGCACGCAGAACAGGTTGACGGTGGGCACGATCACCGCCACGCAGACCGCCGACAGCGCGATGCCCTGCCGGCCTAGCAGGCCGGCCGCCACGGCGGTGCCCACGTAGTTGTTGAAGCGCACCGCGCCCTGGAACACCGAGGTGAAGCCCGCGCCGTCGACCCTCACCCAGCGGCGCATCAGCAGCAGCGCGACGGCGGCGGCCAGCGTGGCGCCGATCAGCGCGGCGGCCAGCGGCAGGATCGGCAGGGCGCCGAGCTGCGCGGTGGCCAGGCCGTGCGCGAACAGGGCCGGTAGCAGTACGTAGTAACAGAGCCGCTCGGCCGGCGGCCAGAACGCGTCGGCGATGAAGCCGGTGCGCTTGAGGGCGTGGCCGAGCGCCACCAGCAGCGCCACCGGCAGCAGCGCGAGCACGATCGCGCCGCTCATGCCGGAACCCCGGTCGAGACGGCGCGACGCGCGCGATGGCGAGGGAGGATCGAAGACATGGCAGCTTGCGCGGTAGTGAGGATGCCCTCAAGTTAAGCACGCGCAACCACGAGAAATGATGGTGATTTCTCGGGCGATCAATGAGAAAACCTCATGGATGAGGCGATCAGCTCGGCGGCCAGCGCCTGCGCGAAACGCTGCGCCGGGCGCGAGCGGTGTTCGAGCAGGACCACCGCGCTGCGCAACTGCGGCTGCCCGAAGGGCAGGCGCACTACCGGCGGCAGCCGCGCCAGCACCGAGTCGTGCAGCGCCACCACGCCGGCGCCCAGGCCGCGCGAGGCCATGTGGACGATGGTCTCGGTGCTGTCGAGCACCATCTCCTCGCGCACTTTGATGCCCATCCGGCGCAGCTCGGCGGCGATCTCGCGGCCGGCCCAGGCCTGCGCGTCGAAGCGGATGAAGGGCAGCGCCTCGAGCAGCTCGCGCACGCTCCAGCCCTCGTGGCGCGGCGGCGCGACCAGCCAGTAGCGGTGCTCGTAGAGCGTCTGCCAGACCAGCCCGGAAGGATGCGGGCGCACCGGGTGGGTGGTGACGGCCGCGTCGAGCTCGCCGCCGGCGACGCGCTGCGCCAGTGCCAGCGACAGGCCCGCGGCGACATGCACGCGCAGCGAGGGATGCGCGACCCGCAGCGACAGCAGCGCATCGGGCATCGGCCCCGACAACGCGGTCTGGATCGCGCCGACGCGCAGCCGCCCGACCAGTTGCTTCTCGTCGCTGAGCGCGTCGGGGATGCCGTCCACCATCGCCAGGATCTGCTCGGCCTGGGCCAGCACGATGCGGCCCGCCTCGGTCAGCGTGGGCTGGCGGCGCGAGCGATCGAACAACTGCACGCTGAATTCGGTTTCGAGCGCCTTCACGTGCAGGCTCACGGCCGATTGCGTGAGGCCGATCGCGTCGCCGGCGCGCGCGAAGGTGCCGTGGCGGGCGATGGCGACGAGGGTGCGGAAGGCGCGTATCGACATGGGCGGCGATCATCGGGACGAGGCGCGTCGTGAGCCGCGGCGCGATGGCGGGGCGGCGCGAGCGGGCGCGGGTTGCCGCCCTGGCGGGCGGCCGTGTCGAGCGATGATGCCTGCGGCGGGCGCCGGCGGCAACCGCTGCCGGCGAGGCTTGCCGAGCGCGCCTACTTGCGCTCGGCCTCGAGCGAGCGCATGGTGCGCAGCGAGGGGAACAGCCGCATCCACAGCAGGGCCACCGCGATGGTGCAGGCGCCGCCGATCAGCACCGCCGGCTGCGCGCCCCACCAGCCCGCGGTGATGCCCGATTCGAATTCGCCGAGCTGGTTCGAGGTGCCGATGAACAGCGCATTGACGGCGCTCACGCGGCCCAGCATCTCGTCGGGCGTGCGCAACTGCACCAGCGAGGAGCGCACCACCACGCTGATCACGTCGGCCGCGCCGAGCGTGGCCAGCGCCAGCAGCGACAGCGGCAGCCAGGTCGACAGGCCGAACACCAGGGTGGCCAGGCCGAACACGATCACGCCGAGGAACATCGCCATGCCGGGGCGCTTGCGCATCGGGAAGCGCGCGAACCACAGCGTGCCGGCCAGCGCGCCGATCGCCGGCGCCGAGCGCAGCAGCCCGAGCCCCCAGGGCCCGGTGTGCAGGAAGTCGCGCGCATAGATCGGCAGCAGCGAGACCGCGCCGCCGAACAGCACCGCGAACAGGTCGAGCGAGAGCGCGCCGAGGATGGCCGGTTCGCGACGGATGAAGGCGATGCCCGAGAACACCGATTCGAGCGTGACGGGTGCGCGCGCAACGGGTTTGCTGCTCAGCTTGAGCGAGCCCATCAGGCAGGCCGCGCAGCCGAAGCAGACGATCCCGAGCAGGTAGACCACCTGCGGCCCCAGCCCATACAGCACGCCGCCGGCCGCCGGGCCGATGATCAGCGCGGTCTGGGTCGCCGAGGTCGACAGCGCGGTGGCGCGCGGCAGCTCGGCGCGCGGTACCACGGCCGGCAGCAGCGAGGCCACGGTGGGGTTCTCGAAGGCGCGCGCGGCGCCCAGGCAGGCCGCCAGCGCGTAGATCGCCGGCGCGTTGAGCCAGCCGCCGAGCGTGCCGGCCAGGAATACCGCCGAGGCGAGCGCCAGCAGCGACTGGCAGACGGCCACCACGCGGCGCCGGTCGTAGCGGTCGGCGACATGGCCGGCCACCAGGGTCAGCACGAACATCGGCAGGAACTGCGCGAGCCCGACCAGGCCCAGCGCGTAGGCGCTCTGGGTCAGCGTGTAGATGTGCCAGCCGATCGCCACCGAGAGCATCTGGAACGAGATCGACGACAGCACGCGCGCGCTCCAGAAGCGCTGGAAGGTGGAAGGGCGGGAGACGGCGGGAGAAGGGCCGGACGAATCGGAAGGCGCGGGCATGGGCGATGGGCGGTCGGCGTGGTGCGAGGGCGGCCGCTGCGGCGGCGCGTCGAAAAACGGCAAGTGTAGATGAGTTCGCGCGCGCCTGCGGAATCGGCGCGGCGACGGCCGCGTGCGGGGCCGGCGCTGAAATGACGATGGACGGTCAAGCGGGCCCGCGTTCGAGAGAAGCGCGGCGCTTGCCGTCCATGTCGGATGCGTTGGTAGGCTCGATTGGATTCGAACCAACGACCCCCACCATGTCAAGGTGGTGCTCTAACCAACTGAGCTACGAGCCTGTGTGCCTTGCGTGATGCGCGGCGGTGCTGCCTGGGTGGCCAGCCGGGAGGCGCGGGCATGTTCGCTTGAACACGCGGCGCCTGCCGTCCATGCCGGATGCGTTGGTAGGCTCGATTGGATTCGAACCAACGACCCCCACCATGTCAAGGTGGTGCTCTAACCAACTGAGCTACGAGCCTGTGTGCCCCGCGTGATGCGCGGCGATACTGCCTGGGTTGCTGCCTGCTGCCATGGCGATCCGTGACGAGCGGAGCGCCGAAAAGACAATGGACGGCTAGCGTGTCCCGCGTTCACCTGGAGCGCGGCGCTTGCCGTCCATGTTGGATGCGTTGGTAGGCTCGATTGGATTCGAACCAACGACCCCCACCATGTCAAGGTGGTGCTCTAACCAACTGAGCTACGAGCCTGCGAGGCGCGAATTATAGAGAGGCTCGCCCGATGTTGCAAGCGCCGGATCGCGTCCTGCCTCGCCGGCATGTTTCAGCGTTTGCGCCTGGTCGATGCGGCGCCGGCGGTGGCCTTGGCCTTGGCCGGTAACGCCGCCGAGGGCGCGGCCTCGAGCGAGGCCACCAGCCGTTCCTCCAGGAACGCGAACAAGGTGCGGATTGCCGTCGATCCCTGCCGGTGCTGCGGATACACCGCGCTGAGCCGCAGCGGCGGCGTGGCATGCGCGGCGAGGATCGTCACCAGCGTGCCGTTCGCGATCGCCGGGCCGACGATGAATTGCGGCAGCAGCGCGACGCCGAGCCCGGCGATCGCCGCATCGCGCACCACGTCGCCGTTGTTGGCGATCAGCGGCCCCTGCACGGCATAGGCGCGCCGCCCTTCCGGCGTTTCGAATTCCCAGCCGTCGCGGCTCTCCTGTCCATAGAGCAGGCAGGCATGGCGATGCAGCTCGGCCGGCGCGGCCGGCTCGCCATGCGATCGCCGATAGGCGGGGCTGCAGCAGGCGATCATGCGCAGCGTGCCGAGTGTGCGCGCCACCAGCGTCGAATCGGCCAGTTGCCCGATCCGCAGCGCCAGGTCGAAACCCTCGCCGATCAGGTCGACGCGGCGGTCGCTCAACTCCACCTCGAGCCGCACCGCCGGATGCGCGGCCAGGAATTCGGCCAGCAGCGGCGACAGGTGGCTCATGCCGAACGACATCGGCGCGCTGATCTTCAGCGAGCCGTGCAGCTCGGTGCGGCGCGCCGACATCGCCTCCTCGGCCTGCGCGACCTCGGCCAGGATGCGCTGCGCATGGAGGTAGAAGGCCTGCCCCGATTCGGTGACGGCCAGCTTGCGCGTGTTGCGGTTCAGCAGGCGCACGTGCAGCGCGGCCTCGAGCGCGGCCATGCGCCGGCTGACGAACTGTTTCGACAGCAGCAGCTTGTCGGCGGCGCCGGTGAAGCTGCCGGCGTCCACCGTGGCGAGGAAGATGCGCAGGTCGTCGAGTTGCATGGCAGGGGCGGTTCCCGGTCGATTGTCCACTAAAACAGGACGATGATTATCTCACATGCGATTTATCTATCAGGATGGTTGACCTAAGATTCATCCCATCGATCGACGCCGCACCGCAGTGGCGCGGCGCGATCCACCGGAGAACCATCATGATCGAAGTCAGAAACGCAGACGCCCGCGGCCGTGCCGAACATGGCTGGCTCAGCTCCCGCCACAGCTTCTCGTTCGCGAACTACTACGACCCGCAGCAGGTCGGCTTCTCGGACCTGCTGGTGATCAACGACGATCGCGTCGCCCCGGGCCGTGGTTTCGGCACGCATCCGCACCGCGACATGGAGATCATGTCCTACGTGCTGGAAGGCGCGCTCGAACACAAGGACTCGATGGGCACCGGCTCGGTGATCGTGCCCGGCGACGTGCAACTGATGAGCGCCGGCACCGGCGTGGCGCACAGCGAGTTCAACCACTCGAAGGACGAGCGGGTGCACTTCCTGCAGATCTGGGTCGGCCCGGCGGAGAAGGGCGCGCAGCCGCGCTACCAGCAGGCCAACATCCCCGCCGGGGAGAAGCGCGGCAAGCTGCGCCTGGTGGTCTCGCCCGACGGCGCGCAGGGCTCGCTGGCGATTCGCCAGGACACGCGGATCTACGCCGGGCTGTTCGACGGCGAGGAAAGCGCCAGCATCACGCTGCCGGCCGATCGTTTTGCCTACGTGCACATCGCCCGCGGCAGCGTCGAGCTGAACGGCCGCCGGCTCGGCGAGGGCGACGGCGCGCGGATTCGGGCCGAGCAGGCGCTGAGCTTCGCCAATGGCCAGGATGCCGAGGTGCTGGTGTTCGACCTGCGTCCCGTCGAGGTGACGGCCGACTGGGCCTGAGCGACGCCTAGACGGTGCCGGCCGCGCGTCCCGCGAGGCGCGCGGCCGGCACCCGCCCGATCGCACATCATCCCGTTGTTGATTTGCATGACTTATCAGTCGATGATGAACCAGCGCGCGTGCCGCCCGGCGGTTCGCGCGTCCTGGCCGCCGGCGTGGTGCCGGTCATCGTCGATCTCAGGATTTCAATATTTCACAAGGATCTCGACCATGCGTTACCTCTCTCTCGACAAGCAAAGGGACGGCGTGCTGCTGGTGGCACGCGTGCTGATGATGGTGTTGTTCGTGATGTTCGGCTGGCAGAAGCTGATGGGCTTCTCCGGCACGGTGGCCTACATGGGCTCGACCGGCGTGCCCGCGCCGATGCTGGCGGCGGTGATCGCGGTGGTGATGGAGCTGGTGGCCGGGCTGCTGATCGTGGTCGGCTTCTACACGCGGCCGGTGGCGCTGCTGCTGGCGCTCTACACGCTCGGCACCGCCTTCGTCGGCCATCACTACTGGACCATGACGGGCGCCGAACAGTACGTCAACCTGATCAATTTCTACAAGAACATCAGCATCGTGGGCGGCCTGCTGGTGCTGGCCGTCTCGGGCCCGGGGCGGTTCTCGATCGACCGTCATTGAGGCGCCGAGGGTTCGTCAAGGCAAAACGCCCGCTCGATGGACGAGCGGGCGTTTTTTCTGCCTGCCTGCGTGCGGCGTGGCCGGGTCCGATTCAGCGGGCCGCCGCTGCGTCGACCGTCGGCGCCCTGCGCACCTCGGACAGGTAGATCAGGATCAGCGAGACCCAGACGATGCCGTACAGGAACATGAAGCAGGTGGTGCGCACCGCTCGCGGCAGCGAGTCCGATAGTGAGACGCCGGCTTCGAAGGCCGAGGCGGCCACCTGGGTCATGCCGTATTCGCCGGTCAGGTATGCCGGGATCCACAGCGACAGCGCGGTGAAGCCGTCGAAGATGATCGAGGGGACTGGCGAGCCGCCAGACGCGCGGACCCCGCCGGAGGACCGTCGCCGCGAGCCGGATGACGAGGCGGGCTGGTCCGGCTGGGCAGCCGGCCTTCACTCGGTCGAATCGAAATCGTCGTCGGCGCCTTGCAGCAGGGTCGCCAGCGTGCTCAGCCCGAGCTCGAGCTGATCGAGCGCTGGTGCCGCCAACGCGAGCCTGACGGCGTTCGGCGCATGGCCCGGCGCGACCGCGAAGGTACTCGAGGGCGTGAGCCCGATGTCACGTCGCGCGGCGGCGGCGATCAGCGTCTGCGAGCGCCATTGCGCCGGTAGCGTCAACCACAGGTGATAGCTGTTGCCGTTGGCCTGGATATCGAAGCCGCCCAGCCGCTCGGCGGCCAGCCGCTGACGTACTTGCGCATCGACCCGCTTGCGCCGGGCCAGTTCCGCGACGGTGCCATCGCTCATCAGGCGCCGTGCGGCGGCGAAGGCGTAGCCGCTCGCGGTCCAGCCGCCGGAACGCACCGAGGCCATCACCGTTTCGCGCAGCCGCGGCGGCACCACCACGAAACCGAGCGTCAGGCCCGGCGCGATTTTCTTCGACAGGCTGTCGATCACGATGCAGCGATCCGGCGCAAGCACGGCCAGCGGTGGCGCGTCGTCGAGGAAACCATAGACGTGATCCTCGATGACGGGAATGTCGAGCTTCTCGACCACGCGCAGCAGGTCGGCGCGGCGCGCCGCGCTCATGGTCATGCCGAGCGGATTGTGGATCGCCGGCTGGATGTAGATGGCCGACAGGCCGCCATCTCGATGCGCCTTATGTACGGCATCGGGCAACACGCCTTCGCGGTCCATCGCGAGCGGGACCAGCGACATGCCGAGCCGCGCGGCAATGCCCTTGATGAATGGGTAGGTCAGGGCTTCCACGCCGCAGCGCCCACCCGCCGGTACCACGGCGGTGACCGCGGCGGCGATGCCCTGCCGACCGTTGCCGGTGAACACGAAGTGCTCGGCGTTCGGGCGCCATCCGTCGCGCGACAGGCAGGCGGCAGCCGCGGCGCGAACTTCCGCGGTACCGATGCTGGTTGCCGGGCGCAAGGCGAGTTCGAGTTCGGCTGGCGTTTCGAGGCCGCTCAGGCTGCGCGCGATCAATGCCGGCTGCTCGGCCAGCAGCGGATAGTTGAACTCGAGGTCGATGCGCACGCCGCGTGGCTCGCCCGGCGCGCCGACGCCACGCCGTGACTGGCCCGAGACGAAGGTACCGCGTCCGACCTCGCCGACCACCAGCGCGCGGCGCAGGAGTTCGGCATAAACCCGGCTCGCGGTGGAGGCCGCGATGCCGCGTTGGTCGGCGAAGTCACGTTGGGGCGGCAGGCGGTCACCGGGTTTGAGGGTGCCGTCGGCGATCTCGGCGGCGATGGCGTCAGCCAGCTTCAGGTATTCGGATTTCGACATGATTGCACCGAGAGCAATGTTTTGATTGCGCTGAGTTTTGCATCGGATCATTCTAAGCGCATTGCCCGATTGTATCGGGAGCCGTCCTGGAGCTGCATCATGCTGCACGTTTGTCCGATTCCTATTCATGCCGTCGTCGCGATCGCGACTCGATCGCGCCCCTCGCGCGACCCGATCGCCGGTGCCGTCGCGGCGGACCGAGAAGGCTGCTTTTCCGCGAGGCGATCATGATGGCCTCGGCCGCCTCGGCGGGCCTGGAACTGACGCTGACGACGATCGTGATCGCCTTCGTCGGCGTGTTCCTGATTTCGTTCATGAAAGGGGCCTTCGGCGGGGGATTCGCGATCGTCGGCATTCCTCTGTTGTCCTTCGTCATGGACCCGGTCACGGCCGGCGGCCTACTGGCGCCGCTGTTCATCGCGATGGACTTGTTCGCGCTGCGTTACTGGAAGCCCTCGACCTGGTCCAAGCCGGACCTCGCGCTGCTGCTGCCGGGGCTGGTGGTCGGCATTGCCGGTGGCTTCCTGTCGTTTCGCCTGCTCGACCATCGCGCGATCGAGATCATGATGGCCGTCGTCACGCTGGGTTTCGTCGGGCTGTGGTTCATGACGGGCGCGCGGCCGTCGCCGCGGCCGCGTTCTCGGCTCAAGGCG
The DNA here is from genome assembly GCF_011753175.1 of Burkholderia sp. Cy-637. Classification (NCBI taxonomy): domain Bacteria; kingdom Pseudomonadati; phylum Pseudomonadota; class Betaproteobacteria; order Burkholderiales; family Burkholderiaceae; genus Burkholderia; species Burkholderia sp. Cy-637. Next base: position 16,531 of record NZ_VWWC01000138.1, read on the forward strand.
GTCTCGGCCGGCTTGGCATCGGGGATTACCACCATGGTGGCTCACTCGGGCGGACCGCCGCTGGCGATGTACCTGCTGCCGCTCGGCCTGAGCAAGGAGGTCTATGCGGGGACCACCAGCCTGTTCTTCACCGTCGGCAACGCGGCCAAGGCCGTGCCATGGCTCTGGTTGGTGAAGCCGGGTGCCGGCGTCTGGCTGCTGATGGGGATTTGCCTGTTCGCGATACCTGCGGGCGTGGTGGCGGGCTGGCGGCTGCACGGCGCGCTCGATCAGGTCAGGATCTACCGCGCCTGCTACGGCCTGCTGGTGGTGACGGCGCTCAAGCTGCTGTGGGATGGCGTATCGGGCTACTTGGCATGAGCGGGAGCCGGCGGCGTCGGGCGGGCAAGGCGCATTGCCCGCCCCGGGCGTTCAACCCTGCCCGAACACCTGCCGGATTCTCGCGAACAAGCCGTGCTGCGCGATCCACGCGGCGTAGGCGCGATACTCGGGATCGCGCATCAGGTGGCGTTCCTCGGTCCTGGCCCGCATGAAGTAGATGCCGTTGACGGCCAGCAGCGCCGCGCAGTGCGCGAGCGCGACCTGCCAGCCCAGCGCGCCGACGAAGGGCACCGAGATCATCCAGTACGACAGGTTCTTGGTCAGGTAGGCCGGGTGCTTGGTGAAGCGATACGGGCCCGAGGTGATGATGCCGCGGTTGGTCAGGTTCGAGAAACGCAGGCCGAACGAGATCGTCGAGAGCGCGTAGCAGAGCACCAGGGCGATGATCACCGCGCCCCACAGGCACTGGATCAGCGGCACGCCGGCCAGCCAGTTGTCCCAGAACAGCGTGCCCTCGTAGCGGATATAGCGATCCGAGATCAGCGACCAGAACGGCTGGTAGCAGACCAGCGCGACCAGCCAGCCGAGCGCGGTGGGCTCGACGGTGCGCACGTGGCTGTCGAGGATCCGGAAGGTACAGAGATAACCGACCGAGCCGAACAGCAGGTCCATGGTGAAGGCCAGCTCGTACAGGAAGCGGAAGGTCGCCAGCGAGTAGGGCGCGCTCTGCAGGGCCGTCAGCGAGGCGGTCAGGTGGTCGGCGTTGCTCGATACGTAGACGAACATCAGCGGCAGGAAGAAGGCCTTCACACCCCAGCCCGCCAGCATCTCGCGCACGCTCGACCAGCTTTCCGGCTTCTGCCCGCGGAACACGAAGCGCGCCCAGCACAGGTAGGCGTCGTCGACCTCGCGCTGGCGCGCGTCCATCCAGGCGAAGTAGAGCGGCGCGCCGACCGCGAAGTACGGCGCGAGCATCGCGCAGAGGCTCCAGAACGGCTTGTAGAAGTCGCCGTGGTATTCGGGCAGCAGCCAGTAGATGAAGGCGATGCCGGCGTAGATCGAGCCGAGTCCGGCCAGCCGCATCGCCACGCGCGCGAAGCTCATCGGGCGTACCGCCTCGGCGGCGAGGCCGGCGCTGGGGCGCAGGTAGGCGCGCGCCACGAACAGCTCGTAGCTGGCCACCACCACGATGATCGCGAAGCAGGCCGCGAAGCCGCGGCCGGCGCCGCTCAGCAGGCTGCCGTCGCGCGAGAACCACAGCACGGCCAGCGCCGCGGCGATGCCGGCCAGGCCGACCGTGAAGGGGGTGGCGGAACGGGGTGGCCGGGCCCCGACGTCGGAGAGACTATCGATGGTCGAGTTCATGTCATTCCTCGTGTGATGACATCTTGTGATCGGTCGGCCGGGCTGTTGGAGTATAGGTGCCCGGCCGCCGTATTTCCGCTGCTTGTTGCGTGTTGCTTGTTGCTGCCTGCCGCCGTGTATCGATTCCTGCCGCCACGGCGCGCGGCCTGGATGCCGGCGGCGGATGTTCCCGCCGCCGGTTTTGCCGCCTTACTTCTTGCCGCCGCCGAGCAGGCCGCCGAGCAGGTTGGTCACCGGCGAAAGCAGGCCCGCCGAGGTGCCGCCGGAGGCGGTGCTCGAACCGGACAGCGAACCCGTCACGCCGTTGGCCGCGCCCGACACGGCGCCGGTCACGGAGCCGGTCGCGTTGGCGACCGTGCCCACCGCGCCCGACACGGTGCCGGTCACGCCGGCGGCCGCGCCGTTCGAGCCGATCGAACCCTGCGCGCCGCCCGCCAGGCCGCCGGTCAGGCCGCCCACCAGGTTGGTGACGGGCGCGAGCAGGCC
>NZ_VWWC01000139.1:0-18710 GCF_011753175.1 Burkholderia sp. Cy-637
GACCTCGAAACGCCGGCCGCGCCAAGCACCCAGGCAGCCGCCGGCGCCGAGACAATCGATGCGGACGCATCGAAACCCTATGTGCCGCCACCGCCCGCCGCGCGCAGCGCCGAGTTGCGCGCGCGCCGTCCCGAGGACCGCACGCGGGCGATCGACCTGCTGCCGAGCCCGCTCGGCAGCCGCCCGGCCTGGCTCGACGGCGACGACGGCCAGCGCCTGCCGGCCTACCTCGGCGCATACGCCAGCTACCAGCGCCTCTCGCTCGATCTCGACCCGCGCTCGACCTCGGCCGCCGCCGTCTACCGCCAGCTCTACGACGGCCTGCGCGAGGCCTGCGCGAAACACGTCGACCTAGAGCTCAACCGCGACGAATCCCAGCCCGACATCGCCCCGCTCGACGACCTGCCCGAGCACTTCGACGCGAAGCGGCGCGTCGACGACACGCTGTTCGTGGCGTTCCGCACGCGCGACGCGCGCTGGGCCGGCTTCCGGCTCGGCCGCGACAGCTTCCGCCTGCCGCTGGAGCGGCTGTGCGGCTTCGCGCTGAACGTCGGGATCCCGGCCAAGGGCCCGGGCGGCTACGAGATCGAGACGATCTTCGATCGCCCGCGCCGCGATACCGAGGCCGACGCGGAATGGCAATGGCACGGCAGCACCTTCCAGCCCTCGCTGCCCTATGCCGACCGCCACTCCTTCGCCCTGCTGCATGCGCTGAGCACCGCCGCGCAACTGTTCGACGTGCGGCTCGCCAGCTCGACCTTCTCGGACTGCTGAACAAGCGGCGCGCCCTGGCCTCGCATGCATGAACATCGGCGCCGCGAACCGCTTCCGGTGAAACGCCCCGAGCGCGTCGCGACGCGCTCGAAATCCGCCCCCAATTCCCCGCCCAAGGCACCCGCCAGCGGCCCTCGCCGAGGTCAAGCCGCCCGCGAAACCACGGGGTTGCATCCGCGTCACAGTCCGGTATTTTCCGCAGCACGCGCCGCCTGATTCAGGTCTACACTGCTTGCAATGCGGCGCGAGGGTCGGACGATTTGCGCCGCCGGGGAGATGCCATGAATCGGCCCGTCATTCGGATCCCGCTGCGCGCCACCAGCCCCGTGCCGGTCTGGAAGCGCGTGAAATGGTTGCTCATCGCGGCCGTGCTGATCGCACTGGTCGTGGTGGTCAGGCTTTGCCAGATCGAATTCGCGACCTCGCGATGGCAGGCCCGCTATCTCTCCAGCCTGGCCAGCGACGTCGGCTACACGGTCGGCGACGGCCCCAGCGACAGCATCCGCTATCCGCTCGACGGGCCCTACGACACCCGCCTCGGTTATTCCCAGCTACCCGCCTTCGAGCAGCGCCTCGCCGCGCGCGGCTACAGCATCGCGGCGCAGGCACGCGGCTCCGAGCGCCTGCTCTCGCTGGCCGACGAAGGCCTGTTCCTGCCATACGACGAGAAGGACCAGGCCGGCCTCACGCTGCGCGACGCGAGCGGCGCGCCGATCTACGACGCCACCTTCCCGCATCGCGTCTACACCGATTTCGATGCGATCCCGCCGCTGGTGGTGCGCTCGCTATTGTTCATCGAGGATCGCTACCTGCTCGACCCCGACGCGCCGAACCGCAACCCGGCGATCGACTGGCGCCGCTTCGGCCGCGCGCTGTCCGACCAGGCGCTGCGCTTCGTGAACCGCCATCAGTCGACGCCGGGCGGCAGCACGCTCGCCACCCAGATCGAGAAGTTCCGCCACTCGCCCGACGGACGCACCGCCACGCCGCCCGAGAAGCTCCGGCAGATCGCCTCGGCCTCGATCCGCGCCTACCTGGACGGCCCGCAGACCATGCCGGCGCGCCGCCAGATCGTGGTGCGCTACCTGAACTCGGTGCCGCTCGCGGCGCGCGCCCACGTGGGCGAGGTGACCGGGCTCGGCGACGGCCTGGCCGCCTGGTACGGCCGCGACTTCCGCGAGGTGAACCGCATCCTGTCCGCGCCGCCGAGCGACGCGAACCGCGACGAGCAGGCGCTGGCCTATCGCGAGGTGCTGTCGCTGCTGATCGCGCAGCGCGCGCCGTCCTTCTTCCTCAACCGCGGTTACGCCGACCTGCAGAAGCTGACCGACAGCTACCTGCGCCTGCTCGCCTCCGAAGGCGCGATCTCGCCGGCGCTGCGCGACGCGGCGCTGGCCGCTCAAATCGAGCGCCACGCCGCGCCCACGCCGCCGGCCGAAGCCTCCTACGTGACGCGCAAGGCGGTGACCTCGACGCGCTCGCGACTGCTCGGCGCGCTCGGGCTGTCGAGCGTCTACCAGCTCGACCGGCTCGACCTCGACGCCACCGTCACGCTCGACAACGCCGTGCAGCAGGCCGTGGCCGACAAGCTGGCGGCCGTCACCACCCGCGACGGCGCCCGCGAGGCGGGCCTGGTCGGCTTCCAGATGCTGCGCCCCGGCGACGACCCCTCGAAGATCTCCTACAGCTTCACGCTCTACGAACGCCAGGGCGGCGCGAACCTGCTGCGGGTGCAGACCGACAGCGTCGACCAGCCCTTCGACGTCAATCGCGGCGCGCGCCTGAACCTCGGCTCGACCGCCAAGATGCGCACCGTGGTGACCTACCTGCAGATCGTCTCGCGCCTGCACCACGACTACGCGGGCATGTCGAACGAGGAACTCAAGCGCGTGCAGCCCGACCCGCAGGACGCGCTCACGCGCTGGGCGCTCGACTACCTGGCGAACACACGCGAGCGATCGCTCACGGCGATGCTCGACGCCGCGCTCGATCGCAAGTATTCGGCCTCGGCCGGCGAGACCTTCTACACCGGCGGCGGCGCGCAGACCTTCACCAATTTCGACAAGAGCGAGAATGGCCAGATCCTGACCATCCGCCTGGCCTTCCGCAATTCGGTGAACCTGGTGTTCGTGCGGATGATGCGCGACATCGTGCGTTACGAGATGATCCAGACCTCGGGCCTGTCCTCGCAGTGGCTCGGCGATCCTGCCTTGCGCGCGCAGTACCTCGGGCAGTTCGTCGACCAGGAGAGCCGCGTCTACGTGAAGCGCTTCTACACGAAGTACGCGGGCAAGCCGGCCGACGACGCGCTCGCGCTGATGCTCAAGACCGTGCGCAAGACGCCGCCCAAGGTGGCCACCGTGCTGCGCAGCGTGGCGCCCGAGGCGCCGCGGCCGTGGTTCGACGCGAACATGCGCGGCGCGCTGAAGAACACGCCGGCCGCGGGCCTCACCGACGAGGATCTCGGCAAGCTCTACGCGAAGTACGGCGCCGATCGCTTCAACCTCAACGATCGCGCCTATATCGCCAGCGTCCACCCGCTCGCGCTCTGGACCCTCGCCTACCTGCGCGAGCATCCCGACGCGACGCTCGACACCGTGCAGAACGCCAGCCACGACGTGCGCATCGCCTCCTACTCCTGGCTGTACAAGACCCGGTACCACGCCACCCAGGATCGCCGCATCCGCCGCATGGTCGAGCTGCGCGCCTACCAGGAGATCGGCCGGTCATGGCAGGCGCTCGGTTATCCGTTCGCGGCGCTCACGCCTTCCTACGCGGCCGCGATCGGCGCCTCGGGCGACCAGCCCGATTCGCTGGCGCGGCTGATCGGCCTGATCGGCAACGGCGGCGCGCAGATGCCGACCGAAAGCGTCGCGCGGCTCGACTTCGCCAAGGACACGCCCTATGAAACGCGCTTCGTGCACGCGGGCACGCCGCCGCATCAACTGATCTCGCCCGAGATCGCGGCGGCGGTGCAGCCGATGCTGCGCGACGTGGTGGCCAACGGCACCGGCAAGCGGCTCGCGCAGGGCCTGAGCTTCTCGGACGGCAAGACGCTGGAGGTCTATGGCAAGACCGGCACCGGCGACCAGCGCTTCAACGTCTACGCGCCGGGCGCGCGGCTGATCGAGTCGCGCAAGGTCAATCGCAGCGCGACCTTCGTGTTCGGGATCGGCGACCGCTTCTTCGGGGTCCTCACCGCCAACGCGCACGAGCCTTATGCGGCGCGCTACGAATACACCAGCGCGCTGGCCGTGCAACTGCTGAAGTCGCTCACGCCGGCCCTGCAGCCGCTGGTCGACGCGCCGCCGCGGCCGATCGATGCCACCACCAAGGCCGACAAGGGCGCGCGTGCGGCGCAGCTCAGCGGCAACGGCGCTGGCAACGCCGGCAAGGCGGCACCGGCCATGGCCGCCGCCAAGGCAGCCGCGCAAGGCTGATCGCGCCGAACGAAGAAGGGGCGCCGGTCGTGATGCGACCGGCGCCCCGCTTCATTTCCCGCCTGTCTTCCCGCCTGTCTTCCCACCGGCCTCGCCTCAGCCGCGGCGCGGCTTGCTCAGCACGATGGTCTCGAACAGCGAGTAGTCGCTGGTCGGTGCGCTGTCGGCGCCGGCCGCGTGGTAGTAGTTCACCGTGATGCTGGTATGGCCGCCCGCCTCGCCCGGCTCGTAGTCGAACACGGCGATCCCGTAGCCGTTGCCGGCATCGCGCCGCGCCGACCAGATCGCGTCCTCGCGCGCATCGGCGCCGGGCCGCGCGAAGGTGCCGGCGGTGGCGCCGGGCACCGGCCGGTTCGACTTGGTGAATACCATCGCCTGCGGCTGGCCGGTGGCCGGATCGTCGCCGTAGCTGTCGGTCGGCGCGCTGGTGCCGCCGCCGCCGAGGATCAGGTGGATGGTGCCGTGGCGCGTGTCGAAGGTGCGATCCTCGGGATCGACCGTGACCACCGGTTGCGGCTGCATGGTGTCGACCACCGAGCCGGTGGCCGCGTCGACGCCGGCGTGATGGCGGCAGCCGCGCACCGGGAAGCTGCGCTCGTAGTCGTGGTCGTGGCCGCACAGCACCAGGTCGACGCCGTAGCGGTCGAACAGCGGCAGCCAGGCCTCGCGGATGCCCTTGTCCGAGCCGTTGCCCGACTTCGACGAACTCAGCGCGTCCTGGTGCATCTGCACCACGATCCAGTCGATGCCGGGTTCGTGCGAGGCGCGGCGCAGCGTGTCCTCCAGCCAGCGCGTCTGCATGCCGCCGCTGTAGCCACGCACGTAGAACGAGGTGCCCGGCTCGATCGGCACATTGCCGGTGCTGGCGGCCGGCACGAGCGGCGCGGGGCCGGCCACGAAGGCGGCCGCGTCCTGGTAGACCACGTCGTCGGCGTCGAGCGAGATGAACAGCACCGCGCCGACGCGGAAGCTGTACCAGCGGCCCGCGAAACGCGTGCCGTTGTCGGGCAGCACGTAGCGCGCGAGATAGGAATCGAGCCCTTGCGGGCCGTTGTGGAATTCGATCTCGTGATTGCCCGGGCAGGGCATCCAGGGGCGGTTCGCGGCCGAGCTCTGGTTGTTGTTGCCGAAGTCGCGCCAGACGTCGGGCTGGTGCGTCGGGTTCAGGTTCGCGTAGCAGAGGTCGCCGTTGAGCAGGTGGAACAGCGGCTGGAAGCGCTCGACGGCCTGCACCGCGTAGCGGCTTTGCGGCGAGGACAGCACCCAGCCCGTGTTCGGCGTGGCCAGGTCGCCGTAGCTGGTCCAGCGAAACGGCGCGCGCCCGCGCGGCGCGGTCTGGAAGCCGGCCGAGAACGGCTGCGAGGCATTCGCGTCGTTGTCGGCCGTCACCTCGTAGCGGAAGCTCGCGCCGGGGCGCAGCCCGTGCAGGCGCGCGTGGTAGGTGAACACCACCGCGCCGTTCAGGCCGTCGGTATAGGTGCGCTGCACCGCATGCACCGTGAACGGCCGGCCGTAGTCGCTCGACACGCGCACGCGCGGATTGGCGGCCGGCGCCAGCGACGCCCAAGATACCGTCACCTCGGAGCAGGGATCGTCGCCCCAGGTCAGGTGGATCTGCTCGGGCGTGCCGTCGGGCACGGCCGCGGCCGCGCGCGTGCCGGCCAGGCCGCTGGCGGTGGCCAGGCCCGACACGCCGGCCAGCTTCAGGAAGCCGCGGCGCGTGACGGGCGCGTATTCGTACGAGTCCGCGTGATGGTCCGCGGAGGACGTCTCGGGAAGATTCGGGTTCGACATCGGGTTCGCTCCGATTTTTCGTTCTGCTGACGCGCGGCGCCGATCGGGCGCCGCATCGAGATGGAAACACGGGGACAGGCGGCGAGGGCCCTCACCTTCGCCGATTTCGCCAATTTCGCCGCCTCGGACCACGACGATAGACCGGCGATCGTGACGTGCCGATGTCATCGACCGACGGCCTGTTCGCGCGGACCCGGCGGCGGCGCCCGGTGGCGCGCTCGACGGTAAGGATGTCGTAATGAACGAGGTCGCGCAACACGGGCGGCCGACGCTTGCGCCGGGCGCCCGCGCGCGGATTCAATGCGAGGAGTGCTTGGCGCCGCGCGAGGCGCGCGGCGCGGCGGGTTTGGCAGCGGCGGCCTTGGGCACCGGGGATTTCGCGGCGGCAGGCTTGGCGGCAGGTTTGGCGGCGACTTTCGGCGCGACGCTCTTGCGGCGCGCGGCAGGCGCTTCGCCCAGCGGGGAGGCAAGCGCGCGACGCGGCGCGCCGGCCCGCGCCTGGCCCTCGACATGCCACTGGCGCAGCAGCGCGCGCGTCTGCTCGGCCACCACCGAGCGCAGCAGATCGCCGTTCTCGCCTTCGTAGGATTCCCAGCCCAGCATCGCCAGCGCCGAGCGCTGCGCCATGTGGAACACCGACAACTGACCGAGCAGGCTGAAGGCGCGGATCTTGGTGGCGTTGCTGTCGGCCGGCTGGTTCGCGATGCGGCTCACCAGCGCGGTGCAGACGTCGTGCAGCGGCCGCCGGATCCGCTGCATCAGGATCTCGGTGGCGATCGCCGGCTCCAGGCCCGCCTGCTCGCGCGCGAAGAACATGCGCTGGTGCGCGTTCTTGGGCGTGACGAACATCTTGGCCGAGATCGCATGCATGATGCCGAGGAAGGACTCGATCAGGGTCTCGACGTCGGCCTCGCGCGCCAGCATCGCGCGCGCATGGTCGAGCGCCGGCCCGAAGGCCGCGCAGCCGAGCTCGGCGATGGTGTCCGCGCAGGCGCGGAACACCCCTTCCTTGTTCTCGAAGTAGTACTGCAGCGCCGGCGCGTTCACTCCCGCGTGCGCGGCGATGTCCCGCGTCGACGCGCCGGCGAAGCCGCGCTCGCCGAACAATTCGATCGCGGCCTCGATGATCCGCTGCCGCGTCTCGTCGCCCCGCGCATATCCGCTTGCCGACGTGCGACGCAATTTCTTCGCTTCCGTCATAGACCCCTCACTTTCATCCGACCGATATTCTACTTGACACAAATTTTCCAACTGGAATAATTCTTCCGCTCGGAATAATTTGGATCCCGGAATGTCGTCGACCACTCAAGAACCGCCGAAAGGCAATCGTCAGGAAACCTTGGAATCCGCGCCGAAGCGGCCTTCGCGCCGGCGCAACATCCTGATCCTCATCGCGATCGTCGCGGCGATCGCCGGCCTGGTCTGGCTGGTCCATTGGTGGACCGTCGGCCGCTTCATCGAATCGACCAACGATGCCTACCTGCAGGCCGACAGCATGACGGCCGCGCCGAAGGTGTCGGGCTACGTGACCGACGTCTACGTGCGCGACAACCAGAGCGTCAAGGCCGGCGACCCGCTGGTGAAGCTCGACGTCCGCCAGTATCAGGTTTCCCTGCAGAATTCGCAGGCAAGCGTCGATGCGCGGCGCGCCGACATCGCGCGCACCCAGGCCGACATCGCCCAGCAGCACGCCAATCTCGAACAGGCGCAGGCGCAGGCCCAGGTGTCGAGCATCAACCTGAAGCACGCCAGCGAGGAATACGCGCGCTACGCGCCGCTGGCGGCCACCGGCGCCGAAACGCACGAGCGCATCGCCGACCTGAAGAACACGCGCGACCAGGCGCAGGCCACGCTGGCGGCGAACAACGCCTCGATCGCGGCGGCCCGCGCCCAGATCAACTCCAGCACCGCCCAGCTGCAGCAGGCCCAGGCCCAGCTCGAGGCGGCCCAGGCCAGCGCCGCGCAATCGCAGCTCGACCTCGACAACACGGTGGTGCGCAGCACGCTGGACGGCCGCGTGGGCGATCGCACGGTGCGCGTCGGCCAGTACGTGCAGCCCGGCACGCGCCTCTTGACGGTGGTGCCGGTGCAGGACATCTACCTGGTCGCCAACTTCAAGGAAACCCAGGTGGGCCGCATGCGGGTGGGCCAGCCGGTCACGCTGCACGTGGACGCGCTGCCCGATCGCGCGCTGCACGGCAAGGTCGACAGCTTCTCGCCGGGCACCGGCTCGCAATTCGCGCTGCTGCCGCCCGACAACGCCACCGGCAACTTCACCAAGATCGTGCAGCGCGTGCCGGTGCGCATCCACGTCGACACCGACGACGAGACCCGCCGCGTGCTGCTGCCGGGCCTGTCGGTGGACGTCGACATCGATACCCGCGACGACGGGCAGCATCATGGCTGAGGCCGCCACGCCCGCCGCCGCGCCGCATCCCGAGCGCGCCAGCGCGACCGACTGGATCGCGGTGGCCGCCGGCTCGCTGGGCGCGCTGATGGCCACGCTCGACATCTCGATCACCAACTCGGCGCTGCCGCAGATCCAGGGCGAGATCGGCGCGACCGGCACCGAGGGCACCTGGATCTCCACCGGCTACCTGATGTCGGAGATCGTGATGATCCCGCTGGCCGCGTGGCTCACGCGCGTGTTCGGGCTGCGCAACTTCCTGCTGGTATCGGCGGCGCTGTTCATCGCCTTCTCGATGATGTGCGGCTGGTCGAGCACGCTGGCGCTGATGATCGCCGGCCGGATCGGCCAGGGCTTCACCGGCGGCGCGATGATCCCCACCGCGCAGACCATCATCCGCACCCGGCTGCCGGTCTCGCAGTTGCCGGTGGGCATGACCCTGTTCGGCCTGATCGTGCTGCTCGGGCCGCTGTTCGGCCCGGTGCTGGGCGGCTGGCTGGCCGAGAACGTGAGCTGGAGCTGGTGCTTCTTCATCAACCTGCCGGTCTGCCTGATCCTGATCGCGCTGCTGGTGCTCGGCCTGCCTTCCGACAAGCCGCAGTGGCCGCAGTTCTTCAGCGCCGACTGGGTCGGCATCGCGGGCCTGTCGATCGGGCTCTCGTCGCTGACGGTGGTGCTCGAGGAAGGCCAGCGCGAGCGCTGGTTCGAATCGTCGATGATCACCACGCTGAGCTGGATCACCTTCGCCGGCTTCGTGCTGATCGCGATCTCGCAGTTCACCGCCAAGCGGCCGATGCTGCGGCTCTCGCTGATGCGCAACCCGCGCTACGCCAGCGTGATCGTGATCGTCGCGGCGGTGGGCGCGGGCCTGTACGGCGTGTCCTACCTGCTGCCGCAGTTCCTCGCCATCGTCTCGGGCTACAACGCCGAGCAGGCCGGCGAGATCATGCTGCTCTCGGGCCTGCCCGCCTTCCTGATGATGCCGATCCTGCCGAAGCTGCTCGGCAAGGTGGACTACCGGATCCTGGTGATCTCGGGGCTGATGCTGTTCTTCCTGAGCTGCATGCTCGACATCTCGCTGACCGCGCAGAGCGTCGGCCACGATTTCGTCTGGTCGCAGCTGATCCGCGGCGTGGCGCAGATGCTGGCGATGATGCCGCTCAACCAGGCCTCGATGGCGGCCGTCTCGCGCGAGGAATCGGGCGACGCGGCGGGCCTCTACAACATGGCCCGCAACCTGGGCGGCTCGATCGGCCTGGCCATCATCGGCACCATCATCGACCGGCGCACCACCTATCACACCGCCACCATCCGGGAGTCGGTCACCGCCAATTCGCTGATCGGCCAGGACCGCATCTCGCAGTACGCGGCCAACTGGTTCTCACACACCGGCGACCTGGCCTACTCGCAGATGCGCGCGCTCGGCCAGCTCGCCCAGCAGATCAACGTGCAGGCCACCGTGATGACCTATTCCGAAACCTTCTACCTGCTCGGACTGGCGCTGATCGCCTGCGTGCCGCTGGCCCTGTTGCTGCGCACGCCGCCGCGCAACGCGCCGCCGCCGTCCTCGTCCGGCCACTGACACGATGAAGTCCTCGATGATGTCCTCCATGAAGTCCCCGAGCCTGGCTCCCCGTCTCGCGCTGACGCTGGTCGCCGCAGCGCTCGCGCTCGCCGGCTGCACGGTCGGCCCGAACTACAAGGGCGCGCCGGCAGCACCAAGCGCGGCCACCTTCGTGCGCGCCCCGCAGACCGGCGTGGCCGTCGCCACGCCCGGGCCCGCCGCCTGGTGGCAGAGCCTGAACGATCCCCAGCTCGACGAACTGATCGCCGCGGCGCTGGCCCACAACCCCGACCTGCACGCGGCCCAGGCGCGGCTGCGCGAAGCCCGCGCGCAACTGAGCCAGCAGCGCGCCAACGCCTTGCCGAAGACCTCGGCGGACCTGGCCGCGATCCGCACCCGCGCGCCCGACATGAACGCGCTGTCGGCGCTGACCGGGGCGAACAACGCGAACGGCGGCAACAGCCAGGCCGGCACCGGCCCGATCCAGCTCTACACGGCCAGCTTCGACGCCACCTGGGAGATCGACCTGTTCGGCGGCACGCGCCGCGCGATCGAGGCGGCCTCGGCGCAGGCCGAGGCGGTCGACGCGGACCTGGCCGACACGCAGGTCTCGATCGCGGCCGAGGTCGCCAATGCCTACGTGGACCTGCGCGACCAGCAGCAGCGCCTGGCGCTCTCGCAGCGCACCGCCGAGATCCAGCAGCAGCAGCTCGACCTGACCCGGCAGCGGCGCGGACGCGGCGTGGCCGCCGATGCCGACATCGAGCGGCTGACCACCCAGGTGGAAAACACGCGCGCCTCGCTGATCCCGCTCGATGCCCAGGTGACCGAATCGCTGGACCGCCTCGCGACCCTCACCGGGCGCGCGCCGGGCGCGCTCGATGCGCAGCTCTCGGGCGCCAACCCGGCGCTGCCGAGCCTGCCCGCATCGGTGCCGATCGGAGACCCGGCCGCCCTGCTCAAGCAACGCCCCGACGTGCGCGCGGCCGAGCGGCGCCTGGCCTCGAGCAATGCGCAGATCGGCGAGCACATCGCCGACTACTTCCCCAAGGTCACCCTGCTCGGCGATCTGGGCTTCAGCGCCAGCGACCCGGGCCACCTGTTCCGCAAGCAGAACTGGACCTGGGTGGGCGCGCCCTACCTGCAATGGAACCTGTTCGACTTCGGCCGCACGCGCGGCGCCGTGCGCGCCGCCGAAGCCTCGCGCGACGAGGCCGAGGCCAACTACACCAAGGCCGTGCTCGGCGCGCTGCAGGACGCCAATACCGCCCTGTCGCGCTACGGTCACCAGCGCGATCACGTGGTCGCGCTCGACAAGGTGCAGACCTCGGCGGTGCATTCGGCGACGCTGATGGACCAGCGTTATCGCGCCGGCGTGTCCTCGCTGATCGACCTGCTCGACACGCAGCGCGACGCGCTGTCGGCGCAGCAGAACGTGATCGCGGGACAGGCCGAGCTGATCAAGGACTATGTGTCCCTGCAGAAGAGCCTCGGCCTCGGCTGGCAGAGCGGGCAGGCCGACGCGGCGGCGACTTCGGCCCCGGGCGCGGCCATCGCCCCGACGGCTTCCGTCGAGACGAAACCGGCTGGCTGACGCCTCGCGCACCGCAAACGCAACGGGCCGGCGCTTCACACGCCGGCCCGTTTTTTCATGTCCGTGGTTTTCGCTCGCCGCATCGCACGGCGGGCGCCCTGTGGTGTCCTAGCGCTCGATGCGCGCGCGCGTGGTGCCGAGCAGCGCCGCCATCGCCGCGCGCGCGGCGTTCGCGTCGCGCGCGCGGATCGCCTCGAACACGCGCGTGTGCTCGGCCAGCGAGGCATTGAAGATCTCGGCGCGCTTCGCGTTGAGCCTCAGCTGCGCCTCCAGCGTGCGCTCGATCAGCGCGCCCAGCGGCATCAGCAACTCGTTGCCGCCGGCGGCCAGCACCTCCAGGTGGAAGCGCAGGTCCGCCCTCACCCACTCGTCGACATGGCGCGCCGCGCGCATCGCCTCGTGCGCGGCCTCGATCGCGGCGAACGCGGCCGGCGTCTGCGCGCGCGCGGCCAGCCCCGCCGCGTACGGCTCGACCATCTCGCGCATCTCCTGCAGCTTCATTGCGAAGGCCAGCGGCGGCGCCACCTGCGAATACCAGTCGAGCAGCTCGGCGTCGAGCAGGTTCCAGGCATCGCGCGGCCGCACTCGCGTGCCGACCTTGGGCCGCGACTCGATCAGCCCCTTCGAGGTCAGCGTGCGCAGCGCCTCGCGCAGCACGGTGCGGCTCACGCCGAAGGAGAGCATCAGCTCGGCCTCGCGCGGCAGGATCGTGTCCGGCGTGTAGTCGCCGCGCAGGATCGCCGTGGCGAGCCGGTACGCGGTTTGTCCATGCAGATCGCGTTGAATCACGTTTCTCCCTCTGGGCCGGCGCCGCACGCGGGCGGCCGACCACTATGTGCACAATAGTGCTATTAATACTACTTTTTCGCGGAATCGTGTAGGATCGTCGCCATCGACTTTCCGGCGGGGCCTCGATGCGTCCCCCGTTCGCCCAACCCAAGGAGACAGACCCATGAAGATCACCCGCCTCGAAACCTTCGTCGTGCCGCCGCGCTGGCTGTTCCTGAAGATCGAGACCGACGAGGGCATCGTCGGCTGGGGCGAGCCGATCGTCGAGGGCCGCGCGCATACCGTGGAAGCCGCCGTGCAGGAGCTGGCCGACTACCTGGTGGGCAAGGACCCGCTGCTGATCGAGGATCACTGGCAGGTGATGTACCGCGCCGGATTCTATCGCGGCGGCCCGATCACGATGAGCGCGATCGCCGGCGTCGACCAGGCGCTGTGGGACATCAAGGGCAAGTTCCATGGCGCGCCGGTCCATGCGCTGCTGGGCGGCCAGGTGCGCGAGCGCATCAAGGTCTACTCGTGGATCGGCGGCGACCGTCCCAGCGACGTGGCCAACAACGCGCGCGCGGTGGTCGAGCGCGGCTTCAAGGCGGTCAAGATGAACGGCTCGGAGGAGCTGCAGATCGTCGATACCTACGACAAGGTCGAGAAGGTGATCGCCAACGTGGCGGCGGTGCGCGAGGCGGTGGGCCCGCACGTGGGGATCGGCGTGGACTTCCACGGCCGCGTCCACAAGCCGATGGCCAAGGTGCTGGCCAAGGAGCTCGATCCCTATCGCCTGATGTTCATCGAGGAGCCGGTGCTCTCGGAGAATGCCGAGGCGCTGCGCGACATCGTCAACCAGACCGACACGCCGATCGCGCTGGGCGAGCGGCTCTACTCGCGCTGGGACTTCAAGCACGTGATCGCGGGCGGCTACGTCGACATCATCCAGCCCGACGCCTCGCACGCGGGCGGCATCACCGAGTGCCGCAAGATCGCCTCGCTGGCCGAGGCCTACGACGTGGCGCTGGCGCTGCACTGCCCGCTCGGGCCGATCGCGCTGGCCGCCTGCCTGCAGCTCGACGCGGTCAGCTACAACGCCTTCATCCAGGAACAGAGCCTGGGCATCCACTACAACCAGGGCAACGACCTGCTCGACTACATCCGCAACCCGGAAGTGTTCCGCTACGAGGATGGTTTCGTCGGCATCCCGCAAGGCCCGGGCCTGGGCATCGAGGTCAACGAGGAGAAGGTGCGCGAGATGGCCAAGCTCGGCCATCGCTGGCGCAATCCGGTGTGGCGCCACGCCGACGGCAGCGTCGCCGAGTGGTGATCGCGCGCGGCGCGCGCGAGCCGCGCCGTGGAAGATGATGCGGTGCAAGGCGGGGGCGTCCTGAGCGGGGCGCCCCCGCTTCGCGTTCGGGGTTCGGCTCAGGGCCCGGCAGCGAGGCCGCGCGCGCAGGCCAGGCAGCGGCGCGCGGCGCAGGCCCCCGTCATTGCGCGAGCGAGGCGAAGCCGGGCACGCTGGCTGCGAGCACGGCCGCCGCGACGAACACGCCGATCATCGCGACCGCCTCCAGGTACAGCACGTTGACGAAGGTCCGTGCGTCCTCGGTGGCCGCGGTGCGCCGCAGCCGCGGCAGGGCCGAGAAGCGGTTCAGGCCGCCCAGCAGCAGCGCCAGCGCGACCAGCACCAGCTTGAGCAGCAGCACGCGGCCCCAGGTGCTGGCGTCGAGCACGGCGAGGTCGCCGCCGGTGCCGCGGATCGCGTTGTAGACGCCGGTGGCGATCACCACCAGCACCGCCGCCATCGACACGCGCGAGACGCGCTGCGCGACGCGGATCAGCACGCCGCGCGCGATCGAGGCACCCAGCGCCGGCAGCACCGCCATGCCGCCCGCCAGCACGATGCCGCCCCACACGGCGGTCGACAGCAGGTGCAGCAACTGCACGCCGACCGCCGGCGACCAGGGGCCCGCGTCGGCCGCGTGGCCGATCGAGGCATTGCCTGCCTCCACCACCAGGATCGCGAGCCAGAACAGCAGCGTGCCGGCCACGCCGCCGGGCCGCAGCAAGGCCAGCACCAGCAAGGCCAGCGCGCCGCCGAACAGCAGGCTCCAGGCATGGCCGACATGGGTGTCGCCCAGCACCGCCGGCAGCGCGCCGAAGGCCTCGCCCAGGCCCGTGCCGCCCATGGTGGCGGCCTCGTAGACGATCCAGCCGAGCTCGGCCAGCACGAACACCAGGGCCGCCATCGCCAGCGAGCGCTGCGCGCGCCGCCAGGCGCCATGCGCGGGAGACACGGTGGCGCGCGCGCCCTCGGCGGCCAGCCAGGCACCGAACAGCAGCGAGCCCAGCGCGACGGCGAAGGCGATCTGCGCGAGCGCGGCCATCGCGACCTGGCCGCTCCAGAGGCTGTCGAATTTCATCATCGCGCACCGCCTTGCGCCGACGCGCGGCGGCACGACGGCAAGGCCGCGCAGGAGGGAATCGGGGAAAACGCGTAACGGCAATCGTCTGAGGCGGGAGAGGTCGGCAACATCGTGGCGGGGATCAGTATTTCGGAGTGGCAACGAATCGGCGGCGCGGCCCGGGGCAGGCCGACCACGCGCGAGTGGCGAGTGTACGGCCTTCGATCGAGAACGCCCACACGGGTTCACCAAAAAGCGTAGGATTTCCGCATCCGCCTGTTGTTGCCGCATCGAATCGCGAGGCGCGAGCGGGTCTTGCGCAAATAGCCGTGGCCAGGCATCGATGCTAAACTTCGCAGCGCAGCCGACAGGAGAGGGCTGCCGAAACACGTGTAGTCAAAGCCCGAGCCGACACAGAGCCGGCCAGGTCCCCGACGAATAAAAAATTGGAGCCTCGCGTGTCTTCAATACGTGTATTCCGTCCCCTGCTCGCCGCGCTGTGCATCAGCGCCGCCTGCCTGCCGGTCGGCTCGCAAGCCCAGTCAGCTCCCGCCTCCGGCGCCGCCGCGGCGGCCCCGTTGAAGGCACCCGACACGATGGCCGAACGCGTGCGCGGCTGCACCGCCTGCCACGGCACCCACGGCCAGGGCACCGACAACGACTACTTCCCGCGCCTGGCCGGCAAGCCCGCCGAATATCTCTACAACCAGCTGATCAACTTCCGCGACGGGCGACGCAAGTACCCGCCGATGAACTACCTGCTCACCTACCTGAGCGACGATTACCTGCACGCGATCGCGGTGCACTTCTCCAACGAGCGTCCGCCCTATCCGCCGCCGGCCAAGCCGAGCGTGTCGGACGAGGTGATGGCGCGCGGCCAGGCACTGGCCACGCGCGGCGATGCGGCGCGCAAGATCCCGGCCTGCATCGCCTGCCACGGCGCGCAGCTCACGGGCATGCAACCTGCGATCCCGGGCCTGGTGGGCCTGCACAGCGACTACCTCAGCGCGCAGATCGGCGCCTGGCGCTCGGGCAACCGGCGCGCCAAGGCACCCGACTGCATGCACGAGATCGCCTCGCGGCTCACCGACGAGGACGTCACCGCCGTGACCGCCTGGCTCGCCGCGCAGGCGGCGCCGGCCAATCCGGTCCCGGCGGCGGCCGGCTCGCTGAAGCTGCCGCTCGCCTGCGGCAGCGAACCGCAATGACCTCCAGGAGACAGACGCCATGAAACGCCAGTCCCTGTATGCCTTCGGCGCCCTCGCGATCGCCGCCGCCGCGACGCTCGCGCCCGCCGTCTGGCCCGGCGCCGCCAAGTGGGCGGGCAGCCTGATCGACACCGCGCGCGCCGCCGCGCCGGCCGCCGACACGAGCCAGGCCGCGCTGATCAAGAAGGGCGAGTACCTGTCGCGGGTGGGCGACTGCGTGGCCTGCCACACGGTGCGCGGCGGCCAGCCCTTCGCCGGCGGCCTGCCGATGCCCACCCCGTTCGGCACCATGTACACGCCGAACATCACGCCCGACAACCAGTACGGCATCGGCAAGTGGAGCGCCGACGACTTCTATCGCGCGATGCACACGGGCCGCTCGAAGGACGGCAGCCTGCTCTACCCGGGCTTCCCCTTCACCAGCTACACCAAGGTCACGCGCGCCGATTCGGACGCGATCTACGCGTACCTGCGCTCGGTGCCGGCGGTCAACACGGCGAGCCGCCCGCACGAGCTGAAATTCCCGTTCAACAACCGCAACCTGCTGATCGGCTGGCGCACGCTGTTCTTCAAGGAGGGGGAATTCAAGCCGGACCCGACCAAGTCGGTGGAATGGAACCGCGGCGCCTACCTGGTCGAGGGCCTGGGCCACTGCAGCATGTGCCATACCTCGATCAACCTGATGGGCGCGCCGCGCAGTTCCTCGGCCTTCGCCGGCGGGCTGATCCCGCTGCAGAACTGGTACGCGCCCTCGCTGACCAACGACACCGAGTTCGGCCTGGGCGACTGGCACGTGCAGGAGCTGACCGACCTGCTGCAGGCCGGCGTGTCGATGCGCGGCGCGGTGTTCGGGCCGATGGCCGACGTGGTGCACAACAGCCTGCAGTACATGTCGGACGACGACGCGCGCTCGATGTCGGTCTACCTGAAGTCGATTCCGCAGAAGGGCAACGCGCCGACCAACCTGCAATACGAGCCCTCGCAGAAGTTCGGCGACCAGCTGCTGGAACAGGGCCGCAAGCTCTACGCGGACAACTGCGCGACCTGTCACGGTGCCTCCGGCCAGGGCAAGCCGCCCTCGTATCCGCCGCTCGCCGGAAACCATTCGATTATGATGGAGTCTGCAGTGAACCCGATCCGGATGGTGCTCAACGGCGGTTACCCGCCCAGCACGTTCCGGAATCCGCGTCCATACGGGATGCCGCCGTTCGCGCAAGCCCTGTCGAATCAAGAGGTTGCAGCCGTCGTGTCGTATATCCGATCGGCCTGGGGCAACAACGGTTCGCCGATCTCGCCGCAGCAGGTGAGCGATCTGCGTTCCGCACCGCTCGACTGACGAACGGTTCACATCACACGGGGCGTGGCTGCGGGCAACCGCGGCCACGCCCTATTTGTTTTTTGTATGAAGATGACGCCGCCCGACCGGTCGCGTATCGGCCAGTCGGGCGGCGTCATTTTTCGAACACCAAGAGAGTTTATGTCTTTTGCTTCCCTCGGCCTCGCCGAACCCCTCGTGCGGGCCGTCAACGAACTCGGCTATACCGAACCGACCCCGATCCAGACCCAGGCGATCCCCGCCGTGCTCGGCGGCGGCGACCTGCTCGCCGGCGCCCAGACCGGCACCGGCAAGACCGCCGGCTTCACCCTGCCGATCCTGCAGCGCCTCAATGCGAATACCGCCGCTCAGGCCGGCGGCAAGCGCGCCGTGCGCGCGCTGATCCTCACGCCGACGCGCGAACTGGCCGCCCAGGTCGAGGAGAGCGTGCGCGCCTACGGCAAGTACCTGAAGCTGCGCTCGACCGTGATGTTCGGCGGCGTGAGCATCAATCCGCAGATCGACGCGCTCAAGCGCGGCGTGGACATCGTGGTGGCAACGCCGGGCCGCCTGCTCGACCACATGCAGCAGAAGACCATCGACGTCTCGCAGCTCGACATCCTGGTGCTCGACGAAGCCGACCGCATGCTCGACATGGGCTTCATCCACGACATCAAGCGGGTGCTCGCGCGCCTGCCCGCCAAGCGCCAGAACCTGCTGTTCTCGGCCACCTTCTCCGACGAGATCAAGGCGCTGGCCGACAGCCTGCTCGACTCGCCGGCCCTGATCGAGGTGGCGCGCCGCAACACCACGGCCGAGACCATCGCGCAGAAGATCTACCCGGTCGACCGCGACCGCAAGCGCGAGCTGCTCACCCACCTGATCCGCGAGCACAACTGGTTCCAGGTGCTGGTGTTCACGCGCACCAAGCACGGCGCCAACCGCCTGGCCGAGCAGCTCGGCAAGGACGGCATCAGCGCGCTGGCGATCCACGGCAACAAGAGCCAGTCGGCCCGCACGCGCGCGCTGACCGAGTTCAAGGCCGGCACGCTGCAGGTGCTGGTGGCCACCGATATCGCCGCGCGCGGCATCGATATCGACCAGTTGCCGCACGTGGTCAACTACGAGCTGCCGAACGTGCCGGAAGACTACGTGCACCGCATCGGCCGAACCGGCCGCGCGGGCGCCAACGGCGAGGCGGTCTCGCTGGTCTGCGTCGACGAGAAGCAACTGCTGCGCGACATCGAGAAGCTGATCAAGCGCGAGATCCCGCAGGAAGTGATCGCCGGCTTCGAGCCCGATCCGAACGCCAAGCCGGAACCGATCCAGCGCCGTGGCCAGCAACAGCAGCGCGGCGGCGGCGGCGGCGGCGGTGGCGGCGGCGCTCGCCAGCCGCAAGGCCAGGGGCGCGGACAAGGCGCGGCGCGCCGTGACG